>BPIR01000004.1 GCA_026004215.1 Candidatus Binatia bacterium | reverse complement strand
ACGATTTTATGCTGATCACCATTTCCGGCACTCCCGGGAGCGGAAAGACCACGGTGGCGCGTTTGCTGAGCGAGCGGCTCGGCCTGCCCCACATTTACGCGGGCGACTTGTACCGGCGAGAAGCCCAGCGCCGCGGTTTGAGCCTGGAGGAGTTCAATCGCCTGTGTGCCCGAGACCACTCGATAGATCGCCAGCTCGACGCGCTCATGGTCGAGCACTTGCGCCGAGGAAACGCGATCGTGGAAGGGCGGCTGGTGGCGTTTTTCGCCCGGCAGCTCGGACTGGACAGCTTCACGGTGTACCTCACAGCGAGCGAAGCCGTGCGGGCCGAGCGCGTGCAACAGCGCGAGGGAGGCGATGCCGCCGAGCAACTGCGCGCCAACGAGATGCGCCAGCGTGCGGATCGGGAACGGTATCGGCAAATTTACGGCTTCGATCTCGAGGACACCTCGCCGTACGACCTCGTGTTTTGCACCGATTACGTTAGCCCCGAGGAAGTCGCAAGCGTGATTGCCGCTGCGGCATGCGTGCGTTTTGCACCCGAGCGGGCACGGTCGCCACGTACATGAAGCTAGAGTCGCTGATTGAAACGGTTCGAAGCTACGACCCGGCCGCCGACGTGGGCCTGATCTCCCGCGCCTACGAATTTTCCGAGCGCGTGCACCGCGGGCAAAAACGGGCCTCGGGCGAGCCTTACTTTTCGCATCCGGTGGCAGTGGCCAAGATCATTGCCGAGCTCCATCTCGATGCGGCCAGTGTCGCCACCGCACTGTTGCACGACACCGTGGAAGACACGCTCACCACCCTCGATGAAATCGAGCGGCACTTTGGGCCGGAAGTCGCCAGCTTGGTCGACGGCGTCACCAAGATCAGCCAAATCAGCTTCACCAGCCGCGAAGAAAAGCAAGCGGAAAATTTCCGCAAGATGCTGCTGGCGATGGCGCGAGACATTCGGGTCATTTTGATCAAACTCGCCGACCGCCTCCACAACATGCGCACGCTCGACGCCCTTCCACCCGAGCGGCAAATGGAAATTGCGCAAGAAACCCTCGACATTTACGCCCCGCTGGCGCACCGGCTGGGAATTTACTGGATGAAAAGCGAGCTCGAGGACCAGGCGCTGCGCTACTTGCAGCCGGAAGTGTACTACCAGCTCAAGCGCGCCGTGGCCAAGCGCAAGGAGGAGCGCGAACGCTACATCGCCGAGGTCATCGCCATTTTGCGGCGCAAGCTCGAAGAGGCCGGCATCGAAGCGGAAGTCACCGGCCGGCCCAAGCACTTTTACTCGATCTACCAGAAAATGCAGGCGCAAAACCTGCACTACGACCAAATTTACGATCTGATCGCCTTCCGCATCATCGTGGGCACGGTGCGCGAATGCTACGAGGCGCTGGGGGTGATTCACGCCAACTGGAAGCCGGTGCCGGGGCGCTTCAAGGACTACATCGCGCTGCCGAAAGGGAACATGTATCAGTCGCTGCACACGACGGTGATCGGCCCTTACGGCGAACGCATGGAGGTACAAATCCGCACCCACGAAATGCACCGCGTAGCCGAGATGGGCATTGCCGCCCACTGGAAGTACAAGGGCGGCAAACACGTGGACGAGCAAGATGCGGAGCGCTTCGCATGGCTGCGGCAACTCCTGGAGTGGCTGCAAAACCCTTCGGAGCCGCAAGAGTTTCTCCGCCTCGTCAAGGAGGATTTGTTCAGCGACGAGGTCGTGGTGTTCACGCCCAAGGGCGACTGCTTGTCGTTCCCCGAGGGCTCCACCGTGATCGACTTTGCGTATCGGATCCACTCCGAAGTGGGCAACCACTGCGCGGGGGCGCGGGTGAACGGGCGGCTGGTGCCGCTGCGCTACTGTTTGTGCAACGGCGACACGGTGGAGATCATCACCACGTCCAATCAAACCCCCAGCAGCGACTGGCTGAATTTCGTCAAGACCGCACGCGCGCGCCAGAAAATCCGCACCTGGCTCAAGCAACAACAGCGTGAACGCAGCATCGCGATGGGCCGGGAGCTCTTGCAGCGCGATTGCACGCGCTACCACCTCGACTTCGCCAAGCTGCGCAAGCAAGAGGACTTTCCCGCCGTTTTGCAAGCACTGGGCGTACGCGACGAAGAGTCGCTGTTTGCCGCCATCGGTTACGGCCGGCTCACGCCGCGGCAAGTGCTCGCCAAGCTCGTGCCCGCCGAGCAACTGCAACAAGAAGGAACGCCGGAAACCGGCTGGCGGCGCTTGTTCCGCCGCATGCGGCGCACGGAGCTGCCGAGCGTGACTGTAAGTGGCATTGACGACGTGCTCGTGCGCTTTGCCCGCTGCTGCAGCCCTGTGCCTGGGGAGCGCATCATCGGCTTCCTCACGCGCGGGCGCGGGGTCACCGTGCACGCCGTGGATTGCCCGCGCGTGCTGGAAAGCGACCCGCAGCGTCAGGTGGATGTCGCATGGCGCAACGACGCCGAAGCGAAGCAAACGGTACGGGTCGAAGTGGTGTGTGTGGATGCTCCCGGCCTGTTGTCCGCAGTGTCGGGGGCCATTAGCGCCGTGGGGGTCAATATCACGCGGGCCACGGTACGGGAGCTACCCGATCAGAAATCTCTCAACGTGTTCGAGCTCACCGTGCAACACATCGACCAGTTGCAGCGTGTGCTCCGCAATGTCTCCAAAGTGCGTGGCGTGGTGAAGGTCGCCCGAGCTCGGGCGTGAAGAGTCGGGCCGGGGAGGATCAGCGGTGAGCAATTGCACGAAAGAACCTGTAGAAACTTCGGCAGCGCCGGCAGCGATCGGGCCGTATTCCCAGGCCGTTGCGGCGGGCAACTGGATTTTCCTGTCGGGGCAACTCGGGCTCGACCCGGCAACAGGCGGCTTGGTGGCCGGCGGTACGGTTGCCGAGGCACGACAAGCGTTGGCCAACCTCCGTGCTGTTCTGCGTGCCGCTGGAGCGGATCTTGCGGATGTCGTGCGCACCACGATTTACCTCGTGGATTTGAACGATTTTGCTGCCGTCAACGACGTCTACGCGGCAACGTTCTCGCCCCCGTATCCAGCGCGCGTTACCGTCGGGGTGGCCAGCCTACCGCGCGGTGCCCGCATAGAAATCGAAGCCGTGGCCTTTCGCCGCCATGCCTAGAGGCCCGCGGGCGACCCGAGTGTCGCCCCGACAGGTTCCACGGGGGCGGGGCGATTGTGCAGTGTCGGGGCGCACCGCCGTGCGCCCCGGCAACGTTCCGGGAGAGGTCGGCCGACGGCCGGATGAGGGGGGCACGAAATCCTGCGACTCGAGGCGCCGAGGCAGTCAATCGAAGCCGCAGGTGCCCAATCGTGGAAAGGCCGAAGCGGCTCACCTGCGCATCAGCGTAACCGTTCGCAGACGCGCAGCTTGGCACTCGCGGCGCGCGGATTGGCCCTGACTTCCTCCTCGCTCGGGCGCACAGGTTTTTTCGTCAAGATCCGCGCCGCTCCACGTTTCTGCTCGCTCTGGAAGAAGTGCTTCACGATCCGGTCTTCCAGCGAGTGAAAGGACAGCACAGCCAGTTTTCCCCCGGGGCGTAGCAACGAAAACGCCTGCGGCAGTGCCGTTTCCAAAGCCGCCAGTTCATCGTTCACCGCAATCCGCAAGGCTTGGAACACTCGTGCTGCGGAACGAGCCGCGCGCCAGCGCACCGGCGCCGGCAGCGCCGCCTCGATCCCGGCGTAGAGTTCGTGCGTGGTGGACACAGGCCGACGCCGCATCAGCTCGCGCGCGATGCGCGCGGCGTGGCGCTCCTCTCCATAGCGAGCAATCAAGCGAGCAAGTTCGCGGGCGTCGAGGCGGTTCACGAGCTCTGCGGCAGTTGGCCGCGAGCTGTCCGAAGGGTCGAATCGCATATCCAGCGGTTCGTTTTGGCGGAAACTAAACCCTCGCCCAGCGATATCAAAGTGGAAAGAGCTCGCGCCCAGATCGAAAAGCACCGCGGCCACTTCTGCGAATCCATGCTGGGCGGCAATCGAAGCGAGTTCTGCAAAGCTGCCCTGTGCCAGCAGGAGGCGCCCGGCGGAAATTTCTGCAGCGAACCGTTCTCGAGCCAGGGCGATCAGCTCGGGGTCACGGTCGATTCCCAAGACCCGACCGCTCGGCGCCGTCGCATCGAGGAGGGCGCGGGTGTGACCGCCACCGTCCATGGTGGCGTCAATGGTGCGGTCTCCAGGCGAGAGCTCCAGCAGCGCGAGGATTTCGCGCGTGAGGATCGGCGTGTGGACGGTGCGGGTCACGCCCCAGGCGGCCTCGTTTCCTCCATCAATGCGAGGACTTCCTCCGGTTGCAACGCGCGCGAGAAGACGTGAAAGCCGCGAATCCGACTGTTCGCACCTTGCGCGCCTCCGGGGTAGTCCGAACCAATGTACCATGGCGTTCCGGGCGCAATGATGATGTCGTTGGCATATTCTCTACTGCCCACAGGTCGCCCGTCGATATAAAACGTCGCTACAAAGTCTCCCCACGAAGCGGCGACATGGTGCCACTCGTCGGCTTTCCAGCTCATAACCCCGACGCTCACGTCTGTTTCCCGACCCAGGCTATCTGCAAGCAGAAAGCGCAGGAACGGACCGTTTTTGAAGATGGAAATGCGATTTTCGAACATATGCGGCATCCGCCAGATGAAGTACGCGTTGTTGCTTCCCGAGTTTCCCGCCCATGCCGGCTGAAGCCAAAACACCACAGCTCCGGCATTGGCGCTGACGTCATCCGGTGGTGGCGCAACAAAGAGGGCATTCGGTCCGAACACAGCGCCGAACTCGTCGTACACGACGTCCTTTTCTGCAAGCGGTTGTACCCCGGCGGAAGCTTTTTGCGGGTCGTCGAACGGTAACGCCAAAACGGCTTCTCCCGCTACGCTCTCCGCTCCCGCTGCGGACACACCCAGGGGCATGGAGTGCCCAGGGAGAACGTTCGGGCGGGTGGCAAGTTCCGGCTTCGGCTTGCCGCTCGCATCGCCGCCGGCGTCAATTTGCCCTTCGGGAACCAAAACGTCGGGCCGCGGGCGCAAGAGGCTGCGCCGATCGCTCACTTGTGCCCCGGCACTCGCACGCCGGCCGTCGCCCAAATCTGCAAACGGTTCGTCGCTACTGCCGCGGCTCGAAGCCCCTCCCCGAACGGGAAAGGTTGGCGCGTGAGCCGCCGGGCGAGCGCCGGATCGTGCTTCCTCGACGGAAGGGCGCGGGCGCAGAAGCACCCACAGGAGCAAGCAACCGAGGGCGGCCAGGAAAGCTAAGAGCCAGCGTTGCATATGGAGACCGTTTAGCCCCGACCAGCGTGCAAGGAAAGCGAAGCCGCTCCCATGGAGTTGCATCTGACAAGTGCGCACGGTAAGCGAGGCAGTTCTCGATGACGGAGCCCAGCCCAGCGCGACAGTCACGGCGGAAGCGGAAGGTCGTGTTAGCGCTGCCCGCATATAACGAGGAGCCGAACTTGCCCGTCTTGCTGGATGCCCTCCGTGACGTCTTGGAACCTCACGAGATCCCGTACGAAGTCGTCCTCGTGGATGACGGTAGCACCGATGGCACCGCCCGAGTCGCCCGCACGTACGGGGAGCACATGCCGCTCGTGTTGCTGCAACATGCGAAGAACCAAGGTCTCGGAGCAACTTTGCGCGACGGGCTCAAAGCCGCACTGGAGCGAAGCACCGAACGAGACGTTATCGTGACTATGGATGCCGATGCCACACACCCGCCCGGATTGATCCTGCGCATGCTGCAACACGTCGAAGAAGGCTTCGACGTCGTGATTGCCTCGCGCTTCCAGCCCGGGTCGCGCGTGTTCGGCGTGTCTCCGTTGCGCCGGCTGATGACCCGCGGTGCCTCGCTGCTCCTACGCATACTGTTTCCTATGGGAGTGCGGGACTTTACATGCGGCTACCGCGCTTACCGTGCCCCGATCATCGCCGCAGCGTTCCGCCACTATGGAGATCATTTCGTGGACCAGGCGGGGTTTCAGTGCATGCTCGATGTGCTCCTCAAGTTGCGCCATCTCGACGTAGTCATGGGAGAGGTTCCGATGGTGCTACGGTACGATCGCAAAGCGGGCGCGAGCAAAATGAAAGTGTGGCGGACGGCGTGGGCGAGCTTGCGGCTGATCCTCCGGCGCCGCTTCGAGGGCCGAACGACGGCACCCCAGCGCTAGGCAACGTTCCTCGAAGCTCGCCACAGCGCACCCGCCTGGATCATCGAAACCCGAGGACCCAATTCCCACCGAGTGCACTCGGCTGCGGGTGTATTAGTTCGCGGCAGAGCGATCTTTTCCGCCGGGGGCATCGGCAGCCGCTGCGCCGGGAAGGTACTTGTTCACGAACTCGATTAGCTGGCGATTCGTAAATGGCTTTGCCAGATACCCTTCGCAGCCGGCGTCGCCCGCCGAATGGGCCAGAAACTCCCACACGTGAGCTGTGACTGCCACGCACGGGATGTGTTTGGTCGCGTCGTTCCGTTTGATTTGTTCGATGACCTCCACCCCGGTCATTTTTGGCATCGCTAAATCGGTCACCACCAGGTCCGGCTGATGCTGCTTGACCTTTCGTAACGCATCCTCCCCCCCGTAAGCCGGAATGACGACATGGCCGGCCGCACGGAGTGTGTGCATCATGATGCGGAGGATGTCCGGATCGTCTTCGACCACGAGGATCTTCGCCATGCCCAACCAGCACTACCACGAAAGATCGCAGTGTGCAGCGAGAAAATCAGTCTGCCACCACACCAGCATGCGGGCAGCCGCCGTACGGTAGTCCCGCCTCCAAGATTTCCACGACCCGCTGCGAGTACACGCCAGCGCTGGGCGCGGGTGTTGCCGTACGCACGCTGTGCACAAATGCTTCTGCAGCAAGCGCCAACGGCTCCTCGTTGCCCCCTGGTACCGACTCGGTGCACTGGAACCGCTCGATCGGAATCACATTACCCACCGTGCGTGTGCGATCCGACACAGAAAATTCGAAAAAGTCGAGTCTCCTCTTGCCGAATCGCCCCTCGAACACGAGCATGCCCCGGCTTCCCACAGCAGTGGCGGTGGCAACCTTTTGGGGAGCCATCCAGCTCAGGTAAATGTGCGCGGAGATCCCTCCATGCAAACAGACCGTTCCGATCGCGACGTCGGCGATCCCGGGCTGTAAGTAATCGAACGCCCGAACGCTCACTTCCTGCACCGGGGCGTCGATCCAGTAACACAAAATGGAAAGGTCGTGCGGAGCCGAATTCCACCACACGTTCGAGTCGCGCCGAATCCGCCCTTGGCCCAGGCGCTCGAACGACAAGTGATACACGGTACCGAGCCGGCCTTGGCGAATCCAATCCCGAGCCAGGCGCACCAGCGGGTCATAGAGAAACGTTTCGTCCACAAAGAGTTGACAACGATTGCGCTCCGCCAGCGCAACCAGCTCGCGCGCCTCCGCGGCACGCAGGGCTAACGGCTTTTCGACCCAGCAGTGTTTCCCGTGCTGCAGCGCTCGCCGTGCCAGTGAGTAGTGAGTCGAAGGAGGAGTAACGATGACCACCGCCTCGGGGTCGTACTGGCGGAGCAGCGCGTCCACGTCTGCCACCACGGGTCTGCCCGCAGCCACTGCCTCGGCCGCGGCGCGATCCGGGTCGGCCACAGCACATACCTCCACATCTGGGCGTGCATCGAACACCCGAAGCAAATTTTTGCCCCAGTAGCCTGCTCCCACCACGCCGATCCGCAACTTCGCCATCAACGCACACCGACTTTCCGCAGCCCTTGGGCCAGCAATGCCCCTTCACCCAGCCGGGTGAATTCGCGCCGCACCCGAAAAACTCCCAGTCTCTGCGCCCGATTGAAGCGGCGTACGTTCCACCATATGGCATAGGCCAAAAGCGTGAACACGGCCGCAACCGTGGTCCCCAAGATATTCCCGTGTATCGCCAATACCGTACCGCCCAGTGCCGCCATTGCTGCGACCAGCGCCCAAATCACCTCGAACGCGCGCGGATGGGTAACCAGAAACGGAACGGCCAGTAGATCTCGGAGCACGATGAAGGTGCGGTTGAGCCCGTAATGGGAAGCCCCGTGCCGCCGCTGCCGGTCGCGTACCGGCACTTCAGCGACTTCGTCGCCCTGCACCCCCAAAATCGCGGGGAGAAAACGATGAAACCCCTTCGGAAGTTGCACGCGCTTTGCCACCGCGGCTCGATAAATCTTGAGGCCACAGCCGTTATCGTGGGTGGGTATGCCCGTCACCCGAGCAATGAGCCAGTTCGCCAGCCGAGACGGCAACACC
This sequence comes from Candidatus Binatia bacterium, assembly GCA_026004215.1. Lineage (GTDB taxonomy): Bacteria > Desulfobacterota > Binatia > HRBIN30 > HRBIN30 > HRBIN30. Next base: position 222,920 of record BPIR01000004.1, on the reverse strand, counting down.
CGCCGCCAAAAACCGTCTTGGCGCCGCTGCCGCCACCCGGATACAACTACCGCCCCTCGCTGAAACCGCTCCCACAATCGCGGCAAATCATTTGGGTCATTTTGCCCGTCCCCATCCAAGGTGACGATCACGTCACCGCGCGCTGCCTGAAAACCCGCCGTCAATGCCGCTGCCTCACCGAAATTTCCATCCAGGTCGAGAATCCGTAGCCGCGGCACGTCGGTGAGCGCCTGCTGCAGCTCCTCGAGCGTGCCGTCTGTGCTGCCGTCGTTCACGAAAATAATCTCGTACTCCTTGCCCATGGCACGCAGCACGGCATCGATTTCCCGGGCCAGCGGCCCAGCATTGCCTTGTTCATTGTACACCGGGACCACCACTGAAATCTCAGGGCCGATCGCTCGCTTTGTCATGACAGAAAAAACCGGCGCACCGCTCGGGCCACATGTTCCACTTCCGCATCGGAAAGGTCAGGAAACACCGGAAGGGACAGTAGCTCGGCCGCATATGCCTCTGCTCGGGGGAACGAATCGCGATAACCATAATACGATGCCTGCCAGGCGGGCTGGCGATGCAACGGCACCGGGTAATGCACTCCGGTGTCCACACCGGACTCCTGGAGGAAGCTCTGCAACGCGTCTCGCTTGGCAGTACGCAAAACAAACTGGTGATACACGCACTCGCTCTCTTCCGGCTCGGTGGGGACACGAACGGGCAAGTCTGCAAAACGTTCTCGGTAAAACGCAGCGATGGCACGCCGGCGCGCGTTGCGCTTGTCCAAATGCCGCAGCTTGACCCGCAACACCGCTGCTTGCAGTTCATCCAGGCGGCTGTTGAATCCATAGAGCTGATGGTCGTTTTTCCGAGCTTGCCCGTGCGCCTGCAGTAAACGAATCTTGCTCGCCAGTGACGCCTCGTTCGTAGTCACAAATCCGGCATCCCCGTAAGCTCCCAAGTTCTTCACCACCCCGGCGCTGAAGCATCCTGCAACCCCGAACGTACCCACGTGTTTGCCGCGCCAGCGCGCTCCGTGCGCATGGGAACAATCCTCGATCAAGGCGATCCCGCGCGTACGGCAGAAGTGTGCCAGTTCATCGAGCGCCAGCGGGAAGCCGTAAAGATGCACCGCGATGACCGCCTTCGTTCGCGCGGTCACCGCAGCCGCCACTTGCTCCACGTCCGGACCAAAATTGTCTTCGGCAGCATCCACGAGAACGGGTGTGCCGCCGTTGTGGTGGATCGCTTCGAGAGCGGCTACGAACGCGTTGGCGTGCAGGATCACTTCGTCGCCGGGTCCAATTCCCAGAGCGCGCACAGTGAGCAGCAACGCATCGGTCCCGGACGCCACCCCGACCCCGTATCCGGCTCCGACATATTGCGCGATCTCCTGCTCGAACGCAGACACATTCTCCCCCTTGAGCAGATGCATGCGGTCCAACACCCGCGCCCACTCCGCCGACAACTCCTCGCGGATGGATGCATACTCGCGCTTGAGGTCCAGCAACGGCACGCGCATCGATTCCTTCATGAATGCGGCCTCCACAGTTGTCACTGCGTCCGGCGTAGGCTCAAACGGGCTTGCGCCGCAGAAGAACCAACCTCGATGGGATCTTTCTATCGCGCAGTTCCAATCTCACCTCTTCGTACCAACGCTCCAAGTCGCCTTCTCGGTCATCCCAGGTCCGCCGGTCCACCAACAAAAACGCCGGATCGGAGGGAATCTCCTCCGCACCCAGCGCGGGAATGCGTCCGTAAAAATAGTACACGGCTTGGTAGTCAAATGTCCGCCAAAAGTAAACCTTGCTGCCTTCGGTTGCCGAGCGTACGGCGGCCATGAACGGCCGGAGAGTGACCTGCTGGGCGTACGCCGGCAACAACCAAACACGTCCGGCGACGCTGGAAACCCATGCGGCAACGAACACCCAGGCCAGCGCGTGCAACCAATCATCTTTGCGCAACACTCTGCCAGCCCACCACCAACTGGCCGCGCAAGCAAAACAGGAAACGACAGCCGGCCAGTGCCGGAACACATCTCCCGCCGCCCCCGCCGCCAGCATTCCTGCCTCCCCCGCCAGGCGATATGGCCAGTCGCTATCGTACCGCCACCCGACCGCGAGCAAGCCGGCGACGATGAGCGCCAACAACAGTACGGCACCGACAGCAGTAGCCAAGTATCCCACGGTGAGGCGCCATCGGGTGGATCCCTCCCCTGTTTGGCTCGCGGCCACCTCCGACCACCACCAGCCGCACAGCAAGGCCACTGCAGGATAGAGCGCCAGCAAGTATACCCCGCGCTTGCTTGCCGCAAATTCGTAAAAGACAAACACCACGACAACCCAAACAATTAATCCGAGGAGGGGATCGTTGCGCGAGATGTCCCTTCGCAGCCGCCAAAGCGCCGCTCCGACGAGCGGCCACACCACGGACCACGGCAGCGAACCCAAGAACCACTGCACGGGTAGGTACAACAAGCCGTGCCTGTGGCCCCCACCCCAATCAGGATCGTCGAGAAAAGTGAAAATGTTCTCCGCCAAGATCTGCTTCCGAAAAAAATCCCAGCCTCCTTCCCACAAGGCCAGCCCGTACCACGCGCCAGCTACCAGAAACACGAACGGGAGACCGCGCCCGAGGCGCAACTGCCGCACAACGTCCCAGCGGAGCACCTCCATCCAGCGCCGCTCCCGCCACGCATCACCGTTCCAACTCGAGGCCAGCAGCACGGCGCCGGCCAACCCCGGAAGCGCCACCCCTACCGGTCCCTTCGCCAAAACCGCCCACGCCATACCACCATACAGGGCCCAAAGCGCACTGCGCATGCGCTGGCACCAAAAAAACAGAAGCCCCAAAAAGGCGACCTCCAAGCCGAGAGTCAGCACCATATCTACACGAGCATTCGTCGCCGCACGGGTCCACTCGAAGGATGTGGCCAAAACTAAGCCGGCGAAGAAGCCCGCACGTACGGACCACCACGCACTACCCGCCAGCACTACAGCGTAAAGTCCCAATAGCGCCGCCAGCGCCGACGGTAACCGCAACGTTCCCTCGCTCACGCCCCCGCCGAACTGAGCCGCCAACGCGCCGAGCCAATGAAACATGGGCGGCTTGGATGGGATCTCGGTTCCGTTTCTCCGGGGCAAGATCCAGCCGCCGCCATGCGTCATCTCCCACACAACTAACCCTTCGCGGGGCTCACCTTTGGTGTAGAAAGGTGCTGCCCCGAGGCGCCAGGCACACAGTGGCCACCATATCAGGGTCGTGGCGAGCAACGCCAACGCCGTTCTCGCCGCCCAGGACAACGTCGTGGGCTCATTCCGGGGCGCAGTGCCTGCGGGTCCGGTAGCTTGGACCGCGCCCGAGTCGCGCAGCACATCGAAGCCGGTGTTTGCCATCAAAAGTTCACCACAACCAGTTTTTTTCCCCAACGGGCGATTGCACGAGGCTTCGGCTCCAGCCGATCTTCCAACGCCCGCAAATCCGCAGCATTGATCACCAAAAACATTCGCTGCGATTTGCGCCACTCCTCCACGAGCCTGCCTTCGCTTTTCCAGAAAAACTCACCCTGTGGGTCGTATCGGCTCCCGAAATCCAGCTCCCCCCACGCGCCGACGACGACAACTCGCTGTCCCGTGTAGTACGGAATTCCCTGCGTATAATGGCGGTACAACACGATGCGATCCCCTGGGGCCCATTGCCTTCGGATCGCTTGCGCCAGAGGTGTGTACTGTTCCGCCACAGCGCGATTGGCAAACGTTACCAGCTCGATCCCCCACAACAAACCGACCAGAGCAGCGAACAACGCCCATGGCGCACCCTGCCAGCGAGAGGCCACCAAGCGCAACCCCAAGCCGCCCAACAGCAACAGCAAAGCCCCTTCCACCAAAGCCGCAGGCAGCATTTGCGCGCGATGGTGGGTGGAAAAGATGGGTACCACCCGTGCTGCCCCCAAAACGGCCAAGCCCAACAGCCACGCAGCGTCGCCGATGACGCGATATGGTTTCGAACCCAACGGAGCCAAGCGCTCGCCCAAGAAACGGGCAAACAAGATCGCTAACGGCGGCAGTGCTGGGAGAATGTAGGTTGCCAGCTTCGACCCGGAAACGGAAAAGAAAAGAAGTACCGTCGCAAACCACAGCCCAAGAAACAAATCTTCCCGACCCAGTTGCACTGAAGTCAGCTTTCCGGGCACGCGAACCATCGCCCATGCGCTCAACGCGCACCACGGGAGCGTGCCGGCCAACAGTACAGGAATATAAAACCATGGGGGCTCGCGATGCTCCCACGGGCGGGCATAACGAGCAAGGTGTTGCTCGACAAAGAAAAACGAGACGAACTCTGGATGCCGCCAACTGAGGAGGACGAACCAAGGTACGGCAACAACCAAAAACAGCACGATGCCGGGCACCCACACGAGCCGGACCAGCACACCTGGCTTTCCGATTGCCAGCGCGTACAGCACCAGCGTACCCAGTACGAGCACCACGGCAACCGGCCCCTTTGTCAATACTCCGAGGCCCAGCGCGAGCCAAAATACGACTACGGCTATCGTCGGCCGCCCCGGCACGCGCGCCAACACGAACCACGCACAAACCAAGCTGGCGGTGCACCAGGCGGTCAGCGGCATATCGAGGGTCAGAACCTGACTCATTCCAAAGTACAGGGGCGTGGTCGCCAAGATCGCCCCGGCCAAGAGCCCCGTAGGCCAACCGAACATGGAGGCAGCTAAACGGGCCGTGCAGCCGACACCGACCAAACCCGACAGGGCCGGCCACAACCTCACGGCCCAATCGTGTTGCCCGAACAGCGCCAGACTTATGGTCGTCAGCCAATAAACCAGGGGAGGCTTTTCAAAGTACGGGACAAAGTTCAACGTCGGCGTCACCCAGTCGCCTCGCACCAGCATTTCTCGCGCGATCTCCGCATAGCGCGCTTCGTCAGGCTCGATGAGCGGACTGGCGCCGAGCGTGCTGAAAAAGGCGGCCGCCACGCCGATACCCAGCGCGGCTGCGGCCACAGCGAGTTTTGCCGATTCGCTCCACGTCGAACCGTTTGCGCTTGCGTCACCCTTGTTCAGCAGTGGCATCTCCGTCAATGCACGCTCCCTGCAATGCAACGGTTCCGGCCCGCCCAGGCAAACGACCCGCTTCCACACGACAGCGGGGAGCTTGCCCCTGCGCACGTGCCAGCTCGTCCAAGCGCACCACCTTGACCCCCCGAGCAACCAGAGTTTCGAGCCAAAGGCGAAGAAAACCGGCGTAATCACGGCCTTCCATTTCCGCATGCGCCGTGTACACGTTCGTGCCCGGCTGCATGCGGGCGGTGTACCAGCGACAAAGTTCATCGGAGTCGCGGCTCACGCTACCCCAAGTTTCGTCCAACGTCGGCAATGTCGTCGGCACTTCCAGTGTGCGGAAGGTGTGGCCGCCCGCCACAGCGTAGTACGGGCAGCGCCCGCGCGTGTCGCTGTGGTAGAGTAGCCGCAACTCGTCTTCGCAGCGCAAACTGAGCTCGGTACACTGCCAACCCGGTGCTCCGAAGGCCTGGGGAGTGGTTGCCGTCGCCTCCTGGACGAATTCCCAGGCGCGGGACAACTCCGCAGCGATTTCTTCGCGCGTCAACTGCGGCAAACAGTCTTGCCAGCGTACGTGGTCGTAGCCGTGAACCGCCAGTTCGTGGCCGGCCGACACGATTTCTCTGAGGAGCCCGGCGCACTTCTTCCCAATGTGGGGCGCCGGCAGCAGTGTGCCGTACAATAGCGTGCGCCACCCGTACGTTCTCACGGCCCGGGTTCGCCACATCTTTTGTAGAAATCCGGGGCGCACCAAGCGCCGCAGCGCCCATCCAGAGCGATCCGGGCCCACGGCAACAAAAAAACTCACGCGCACGTTGAGGCGGTCGAACAAGCGTAAAAGGTTCGGGACTCCACCGCGCATCCCCCCGTACGTGCACACATCTACTTTGAGTCCCAACTCCATACCTTCCCCGAGCGCGCAGCGTTACACAGATTGCGAGCGAAACCACGCGATCGTACGTTCCAACCCGTCGCGCAACGGAGTTTCTGCCCGCACGCCCAAGATTTCGTGCATCTTCGTGACGTCTGGGACCCGCCGCGGAATATCTTCGTAACTCGATCCGTAAACATCGTCGTAACGAACGAAGCGAATCTCGGAACGCGAGCCCGAAAGTTCGATAATGAGGCGCGCCAAGTCGAGAATCGAGGTCTCCACATTGGTACCGATGTTGAACACATCTCCATCGGCACGCGGTTCAACCCCCGCTGCCACTGTGGCGCGCACGCAATCCGAGACGTAGGTGAAACAACGAGTTTGTGTGCCGTCGCCAATCACGGTAAGCGGCTGGTGGCGCAACGCTTGCCCCAGAAAGATCGTGACGACTCTGCCACTGTCGAGCTGATCCAACCGAGGACCGTATACATTGAAGTACCGCACAATCGTGACGGGAAGGCCCAAACGTTGGTAAGCAAAGCAAAAATGCTCTCCCGCGGCTTTCGAAGTGGCATAACACCACCGATTCGTGCGGGTGGAACCCAACACGCGGTCATCGTCTTCTTGCCAAGGAACCTTGGGGTTACGGCCATAGACCTCCGAGGTCGAACCGAACACTACTTTCCTTCCATATCGCCAAGCCGCTCGGAGTACGTTTTGCGTGCCGTTGATGTTCACCTCCAACACTTGGCGCGGGTCCGTTACGTAGTGCTCCACACCCACCACAGCCGCCAGGTGGTACGCGACGTCGCATTGCGCAACCAGGCGATCGACCACGCGGCCATCGAGCACATTGCCACACACCAACTGCAAGCGAGGGTGATCGAGAATGTGTTGCAGTTTGTCCGCCGGGGCCGAGTCCAGCACCAGCACCTCGTCCCCCCGAAGCAAAAACGCCTCGGCCAAGTGCGATCCGACAAATCCCGCTCCGCCGGTGATCAATACTTTCATTCGAGTTGTTCTCCCACGGCGAGTCCTGCCTCTCGAGCCCACACACTTCCTGGTAGCGGGGGTGAGCTCCCGCTTTGCACCTCTTTCAATACGACGGCACCGACTCCGCATTGCACGAGGAGTTCGGGGCCGGTTTGCAGCACAGTGCCAGGAGCCTGTTCCGGAGACGGGGCGGGCGCGACCGCCGCTTGCCAAACGATCAGTGGCTGTTTTCGCCAAAAGGTAAACGCTCCCGGATACGGGCGGGTCACGGCACGCACCAAATTGAAAACCTGCCTGGCGGATTGCTGCCAGTGGATCTTTCCATCCTCTGGGCGCCGACCGCCAAAGTACGTGGCCTGGCGATCATCCTGGGGAATCCTTGGTGCTTTGCCCTGGCAAAGTAACGGGTAGACGTCGCGCAAGAGCACCGGAGCCAGCGCGGTGAGTTTGCGGTACAAGGTAAAAGCAGTGTCGCAGTCCTCGATGGTCACGGCACGCTGGGCCACGATGTCGCCGGCATCAGGTTTCTCCGTCATATAGTGCAGCGTCAGCCCAGTTTCCTTCTCGTCGTGGATCAACACCCAGTTGACCGGGCAGCGACCCCGATAGCGCGGCAACAACGACCCATGCAAATTGAGAGCACCATGGGCCGGAATGTCGAGGAGATCGCGGCACAGCAACTTTCGGTAGTAAAAGGAAAACAAAAAATCCGGCTCGCTCGCAGCAACTCGAGCCACCCACTCCGGCGTGTTCACATTGTCCGGCGCAAAGACCGGCAACCCTCGCCTGCGGGCAAGCTCGCGAACCGAACGAAACCACACGTTTTCTTCGGGATCGTCTTGGTGAGTAATCACCAAGTTGACGTTTGCACCTAAGCGCAGCAGCTCTTCCAAGCAGACATAACCAATGTCGTGGTACGCAAACACAACGCAGCGCATCGCACCCTACCTTTGCGAAGCCTCGTGCAGCCGGCGAACTCGAAAGGCCGCTTGCGCGCGCGGGCCATGCCGGAAACAACGTGAACCGGCAGGGAACACACTCGACCGCAGCAGCACTATCCCGGCGGCCAAGCACATTGCACCGCTCGCCAGACCGGTCAGCCGAGCCATGTCGGAGGCTGCCCAAGCAGCCATCCCGCCCAACCCGACTCCCGCCGCTAGCGCTGCTGCCCCCAGGCGTTTCGACCGAGGCGTCGGAAACGCCGACAGCGAGGCGACAACGCGCAGGAGTAAACGCAAGAGATCTTGTAACGAATACTTCGACTCCCCGTGCAAGCGCGGCGCGTGCGCCACAGAAATTTCCGCAACTCGCCGAGCCACGGCATTTGCAGCCACGGGGATGAAACAGAAACGGCCTCCGCGTGCCAAAATGTCTTGCACCACGGAGCGGCGATACGCGCGCAACATGCATCCGTAGTCGTGTATGGGAACCCCAGTCGCAACCCGCACGACGCCATTGACCACCCGAGAAGCGATCGTGCGCGACCACGGATCCCGCCGGTGTTCCCGCCATCCGCCGACGGCATCGAAACCTCGATCCGTCATCGCGAGCAACCGCGGGATCTCTTCGGGCGGATTCTGTAAGTCGGCATCCAACGTAACTACCACCTGCCCGCGTGTATGCGCAAAGCCCGCCAAAACGGCTGCATGCTGTCCGAAATTTCTCTCCAACTCGACGACCCGCACTCCGGGATCCTGTAAGGCGTGGGAGCGAAGCCAGGCAAGGGAGTCATCGGTACTACCATCGTCTACGTAACAAATCTCCCAAGTGCGCCCGAGTCTTTGCACGACCTTCCGTATTCGCTCGTGAAGTACCGGCAGGTTGGCCCTTTCATTAAAAACCGGGACGACAATCGAGAGCTCGACTGCCGGAGTCGGCGCGTCCGCAAAAGTTTCACGCATATGCGGGGCGGCCGCAGCTCCGTCCTCGTAGGCCGTCACCTCGAGCTCCGAGGTGTTGTCGTCCGACCGCTCAACGAGCCCGCCCGTCGGGCACAGCGAACCCCCACTTGCCCGCATCATATTTTACCTTCGCCGAAACGCTGGACGCTCAACCGATACATGGCTGGAAGGACGACCAACGTGAGCAGACACGCACTCAAGGTGCCGCCGACGATCACGACCGCCACCGGTCGTTGCACCTCGCTACCAATGGCATGGCTCAGCGCGGCGGGCACGAGTCCGAGCGCGGCCAACGAAGCCGTCATGAGCACGGGCCGCAAGCGTTCTGAGCACCCGGCGAGAATGGCCGCGTCCAGAGCCACACCGTCGCGACGCTTCTCCTCGACGCGCGACAGAACCAACACCCCATTGAGCGAGGCTTGACCAATCAACGCGATGAAGCCGACGGCGGCCGACACCGAAAGAGGCATGCCGGCCAGCCACAGTGCCACCACTCCTCCCACGAGAGCAAACGGCGTGTTCAGCAGAACGAGCACTGCCGGACCAAAACGCTGGAACGACTGAAACAGCAGCACCAGCGTGATGATCAGCGCCACGGGCACAACCATCGCCAGCCGCGCCATTGCGCGTTCCTTACTTTCGAACTCCCCGCCCCACTCCGTCGTCACGCCCGCGGGCAGCGACACGGCCTTGGCCACGCGCTGCTGCGCGTCGGTCACAAAACTTCCGAGATCCCGGCCAGCTACGTTCATTCGCACTCCGATGTACCGACGACCATTTTCCCGCGTGATCGCGGCACGACCCTGCCCGATGCTGACTTTGGCGAGCATTTCCAGGGGAACAGCTGCTCCTCCTTGTACCGGAACCTGCAAGTTGCGGATCTTCTCGATGTCGGCGCGGGCCGAGGGCGGATAACGTAAGACGATGTCGAAGCGTGCTTCCCCGTCCCAGAAGACCCCCACGGGCTGCCCGCCGAGGGCAGCCTGAAGAATGTGCTGAAAGTCCTCCAGGTCGAGTCCATAGCGGCCCAGCGCGTCGCGATCGGGCTCGACCTTGACTTGGGGAATCTCGCTGCTGAGCACCAAGCCCAGATCCGCAACCCCCGCAACGGAGGCCAGCGCGCGCTTTACCTCCTCTGCGGCCCTCTGGAGCTCCTCCAAATTGTCCCCGTAGAGCTTGAGCGCCACCTGGCCTTTCTGGCCCGATATGGATTCGTTGACGTTGTCCCGGATCGGCTGGGAAAAGTTCACTTCCACGCCGGGAATCCCCACCAGGCGCGCGCGCAGGTCTTCGATCAGGTCGCCTAGAGTCCGCAAATGCCGCCGCCACTGCTCCGGGGGCTTGAGCAACAAAAACACTTCTAAGTTATTGACGAGCTTCGGATCGGTTCCGTCCTCCGGGCGCCCGAGCTGCGTCAGCACTTCTTGCACCTCTGGGTGATCGCGGAGTAACTCGGTTACCTCGGGCACAAATCGCCGGCCTTCGGTAAGGCTCGTGTGGGGAGGCAAAGTGAAGGTCAGGTACAGCGACCCTTCGTTGAGCTCGGGAAGAAACTCCGACCCCATGCGAGCCAACAGGTACACCGACGAGATCAGCGCAAGGAGGCTCGCTACCAGCACCAGGCGCGGCCATCCTAATGCAAAGGCCAAGGTGGGTCGGTACAAACGCTCTGCCCACTGCAGCAGCGGCGACTCGCGGTGATTCACGGGGCGGCGGTACACGAACGTCGCCAACACGGGAACAAGGGTCACGGAAAAAAGCAAAGCTCCCACCAAAGCGGCAACCACAGTGTTGGACATGGGCGCGAAAATTCGTCCCTCCACCCGTTCCAACAAAAAAATCGGCAAATATGCCGCAATGATAATGAGCAAGGCGAACACAGTGGGCCGCACGACTGCCGTCACTCCGGCATGAACCCGGGCTTGGATCTGCTCCTTCGAGACCCCCCCGCCCGCTGGGACCGACCCATGCAGGCGCAGCAAGATGCTTTCTACAATCACCACGGCGCCATCGACGATGATGCCGAAGTCGATGGCGCCCATGCTGAGCAAGTTGGCGCTCATTCCTCGGATGTGGAGGTAAATGAAGGCACAAAGCAACGACAAAGGGATCACGCTTGCTGCAATCGCAGCCGCACGGAGATCGAGTAAAAAGGCGAACAACACGATCGTGACCAGGGTGGCCCCTTCGAGCAAATTGCGCCCTACGGTGCGTAGTGTCGTGTCGACCAGATCGGTCCGATCGTAAAATGGACGAATGCGTACGTCGTTCGGGAGCCGGCCGCCATTGAGTTCGTCCACCGCCTGGCGAATCCTTTGCAGCACTACGGATGGATTTTCCCCCCGCCGCATCAGCACGATGCCCTGCACGGCATCGTAATCATCTCCCCGGCTCACCACTCCTTGCCGCGGGGTCCAACCATCGCGTACCGTCGCCACGTCTCCGGCGCGCACGGGCGTGCCATCGCGGCTGGCGACATTCACCGAGGCGATGTCTTGAAGGCTTCGAAACAACCCTTGGCTGCGGATGACGAATTGTTCCGACCCGTGCTCCAAAATGCCACCGCTGGCGTTCACGCTGCCCTTTTGCAACGCCTCCTCTAACTGTTCGAGCGTCAGATCGTATGCGGCCAGTTGTGCCGGTGAGGGCTGCACGTGGATCTCTCGCACAAGTCCGCCGTAGGAGACGACATCCGCCACTCCGGGAACGCGCAAGAGCCGCGGCCGCACCACCCAATCCTGAATTGTTCGCAGACGCATGGGGTCGCCCCCCGCGCCGCTCAGGGTGTACCGGTACACCTCGCCAATCGGAGTGGCCAGCGGACCCAGTTCCGGAACCACCCCCTCGGGCAATTCCGCGCCGCGCAAACGTTCTAAAGTTTGTGCCCGAGCAAACAACACGTCGAACTGGTCATCGAACGTCAGCGTGACGTAAGATAAGCCAAACAGCGAGATACTGCGCAGGCGCGTCAACCCAGGCGTTCCGTTGAGTGCGCGTTCAATGGGCAGAGTCACTTGCCGTTCGACTTCTTCGACAGGCTGCCCTGGGAAAAGCGTAATCACATTGACTTGGGTGTCTGTCGGATCGGGGAAGGCCTCGATCGTGAGAGAACGGAAGGCGTGCCACCCAAACAAAGCCACCACCACGGTGAAGAACAAAACCGCGCTGCGGTTCTTCAAAGAAGCGTGAACGATCCTTTCGAACATGATCGGTCGAGACGGATCTCAGTCGGCCAAGTCAATGGCGTTGGCGAGCAAGTGCGCCCCATGGGCAACGTAGGCTTCCCCGGGGCTGAGCCCTGACAAGATCTCGACGAAACGCTCGTTTTGACGGCCCGTGGTCACGTCGCGGCGCTGAAACGCGATCGGATCCTCGCCCGTGGCCACGAACACAAAAGCCCGCTGGTCGTCGGTGACCACCGCCGTTGCCGGGACAACGACCACTTCGCCTTCGCCCGGGTCGAAGACAACCTGAACGAACGCATTGGGCCGCAACTGATGGTCCGGGTTCGCCACACGGATGCGCACACTGACCATGCGCCGCAGCGGGTCCACGACTTCGCTCACGTATTCGATTTCTCCATCCCAAACCCGACCCGGAGTGGCCATGCTGCGCACCTTGGCCCGGCCGCCAGCACGCAACCACGTGGCACGATGCTCTGGAACATCCGCCGAGACGACCACTTCGCTCAAGTCCGCGATGACCAACAGCGGCTGCGCCCGATCCGGCCCCACTTCTTCCCCAACGAGCACATTGCGCTCCACGACAACGCCGTCTCGGGGGGCCAAAAGCCAATACGAACCATCGGAAGAGACCTGCATGGGGCGGCTGCGCAGCTTGAGCTCCGCCGCTTGTCGCGACAACCGCACTTCTTCCAGTTTGAGCCTCGCCGCCAGCAGATCTTTCTCCGCTGCGGCGCGCAGTTGCACTAGTGCCTCCAGGCGCTCCACAGTTTTGGCCCGTACCGCCTCGCTAGCTTGCAAGACTTCGATTTCGTGCAGCAAATCCACAGCAGCCCCAGAGCGGACCGATATCAAACGATCCCCCGGGTTGATGCGCTGCCCCAATCGCACCGGCACGGCGTCCACTCGCCCTGGGAGCGGTGCAACGATGGGCTCTGCGCGGGATTCCGCCACTGCCACGCGGCCGGCAACCGGCTCGGGTTCGAGCACGTGCTGCAAAGAAGCTCGTTCGAGCTTCACGTATCCCAGAGCAGTCGCACCTCGAGCGACCTCCACCACGGAACCCTGGACCCGAAGAGCGCTGGCGGTCTTTCCCATCGAACCTCGCCGGTGGGTCACGAGAAAAAGCAATACGGCAAGCGCGGGAACGAGGACCACCGCGCCGACTTTGAGCCAGAGGGGCCAACTTTCCATTTCGGCCCCCGGCAGCCATGAATCGTTATTCATGACATGCTCGTTCCGACTCGGGGATGAGGGAGACTCGTAGTTCACAGCATCACTCCTTCTTCGGCACGGTTGGGAAGACACCAGTGAGTTTGCGAATATTGACGGCGGCGGAAAACGCATCGGCGTCGGCCCCCACGCGCTCGCGCAGAAGGTCTTGGTAGTTGCGCCGCGCAACCAGCACCTCGATGGCCGAAATCCCACCCGCGTGTTGCGCTTCAACCAAAGCGTCCCGCATGGTGCGGGCTTTGGCGATCGCCCGGTCCAGTTCGTTCATGCGCCGCAATGCCAACTCGAGCTGTGCCTGTGCGACCTGCAGTTGTGCCGGTAGCCCTTCCACGAGCACGCGCAATGCTTCCCGAGCGCGAGACTCAGCAGCCCGAGCGGCCAAGAGATCTGCCTGTCCGCGGTCAAACGCAGGAATCGGCACCTCGACACCGAGCGCCAAGCTATTGCGCTGGTTGCCGGAGACGACAAACGGATCATACGTGTAGCCGGCCCGCACGGTGACATCGGGTACCACGCGCCGCGCGGCCAATTGCGCATCCTGAGCCGCGGCCGAAATTGCAAGGCGCAAGGCACGTACATCGGGCCGCCGCTCCAGGGCTGCTTCCACCGGATACCGGCTCGCCGCCGCGGGCCGATAGACACGCGCCAAGAAGTCACCGGCGGCATCGTCCGTTTGAAACTCGGGACACGTCAGCGCGAGCAGGCGGCTGCAGTCTGCTTGCGCTCGTCGCAAATCCGCTTCCGCACTGTCTCGCAGAGCACGAAGGCGTGCCTGCTCGACTTCGGCAACGTCCACATCCAGAGCGGGAATTTCCCCGCGGCTCGCCCGCGCGCGATCGAGCTCCAACAGCTCCTCGCCATCGCGTAGTTGCTCATCCAAGACGTCCCTGCGCCGTTGATTGGCAGCGATCTGCCCAATGGCTTCGAGCAAAGCGAAGAAACGGTCGCCCAAAATCGCCTCGGCCTCTGCCCGAAGCCTCTGCACATCGAACGATCGCGCCGCTATGCGCGGCCCGCGCTTGCCGATTTCGAAAAGCTCGGACAGTGACGCCGAGTAATTTGGGATCCGATCGAGCCGATCGGAGAGCCCCGGTGGGTTCGTGCGTCCCACTGGGATCGTGCTCCAGGCAGCATCCAGTGTTGGATTCGGATACAGGCGCGCCCGCTCATAGGCACTTTCACCCTGGCGAATTGCGGCCCGCGCCTCGATCACTTCCGCGGCCCGCTCCCACAGGAGCTCAGCGAGCGACTGCTCATTGCCATAGTCCACATTGGCCTGAGCGGCGCTCGGCTGCACCTCCCCAAGCAGCAACAAGTCGCACACCACAAGTAAAGCCCACGCCCACCGCAGCCTGGTTCCCGACATCACAAGCCCGGCATAGACGCAAAAACAAGCGCCTGGATTCACCGTGGCCGCGTTTCGAGATGCCTGGAAAGGAGGCTAGGCCGAATGGTGCGTGCGGGCTTCGAGCCAGCGTTCTGCGTCGATCGCGGCCATGCAGCCGGTGCCTGCCGCAGTTACTGCCTGCCGATAGGTGGGATCCTGGACGTCCCCGCACGCAAAAACGCCGTCGACACTCGTCGCCGTAGATCGCCCGCGGGTGACGATGTAGCCCGCCTCGTCCATCTCCAATTGGCCTCGGAAAATTTGCGTATTTGGCTGGTGACCGATGGCGATGAATACACCCTCGCAGGAAAAATCCGTCGCCTGACCGGTTTTGACGTTGCGAAGCCGCACGCCCCTGACCGCTTTGCCGTCCTCGGTTCCGTAAATCTCTTCGACGACGGAATTCCAGACGAACTGAATTTTTGGGTTGCGGCGAGCACGCTCTTGCATAATTTTCGACGCTCGCAGTTCGTCGCGCCGGTGCACAACGGTCACACGCGAGGCAAACTTCGTTAGAAAGATGGCTTCCTCCATAGCGGTGTCGCCACCGCCGACGACGATGACTTCCTTACCTTTGAAAAAAAAGCCGTCGCAGGTGGCGCACGCCGACACACCGTGACCCATCAAGCGTTTTTCCGATTCCAGCCCAAGTAATTTTGCCGATGCGCCCGTGGCAATGATCAGTGCGTCACACGTCATTTCTT
The DNA here is from genome assembly GCA_026004215.1 of Candidatus Binatia bacterium. GTDB lineage: Bacteria > Desulfobacterota > Binatia > HRBIN30 > HRBIN30 > HRBIN30. Next base: position 207,581 of record BPIR01000004.1, on the reverse strand, counting down.
CGCTGTGCGTCCGCACCCGAAACGGGTGTTCCGACAACTTCACTTCGGTCACGTCTCCGTACACGTACGTCGTACCGAAGCGCTCCGCTTGCTTGCGGAACCTTTCCATCAACTCCGGACCCAAAAGCCCCTCGGGGAAGCCGGGGTAATTTTCCACCTCGGTGGTGATGGTCAACTGCCCGCCCGGTTGGGAGCCTTCGATGACAACGGGCGCGAGGTTTGCCCGCGCGGCATAAAGAGCCGCAGTCAGGCCCGCTGGCCCTGAGCCTAAAATGATGATTTTGTAATGCGTCATGGAGAGACACACTGTACTGAGCCGGTCCCGTACTGGCAAGGATGCCTCAGGATTGTCGCACCTGGACGACCGAGGGAGGGCCAAAATGGTGGATGTGGGGGGCAAGCCGGTTACCCTCCGGGAGGCACAAGCGCGCGCCGTCGTGCAAATGAAACCGGAAACCCTGGAGCGAATTGTTTCGGGGCGCATCGAGAAGGGTGAAGTGTTTTCTGTCGCTCGGCTCGCTGGAATCATGGCGGCCAAACGCACGGGCGATTTGATTCCGCTATGCCACCCGCTCGGCCTGGACGTTGTCGAGGTTCACTTGGACCCTATCGGCCCGGGCGAAATCGAAGTGCGCTCCCGCGTCAAGGTCGAAGCCAAAACTGGTGTGGAGATGGAGGCGTTAGTCGCCGTGACCATTGCCGCACTCACGGTTTACGACATGTGCAAGGCCGTGGATCGGGATATCGAAATCACCTCGGTGCACCTCCTAGAGAAGAAGGGCGGGCGCAGTGGGACCTACCGCCGCAAGCCGACAAAGCCGGACAGCCGCTGAGCGACCTCCGTGCCCTCATTATCCGCGCTGCGTCGGCTGCCCCTTGATAGGGCGCCCCTACACGGAGCAGCTTCGCTGGAAGCAGGAAGCACTCGAGAACCTCGTTGCCTCCACTTGGCCATCCCACCCGCCGCACATTGGAACCATTGTCGGCTCGCCCGAAGCGTTCGGCTACCGAAACCAAGCCAAACTGGTGCTGCGCCGCTCTGCCCGGCGTGGCTTGATTGCCGGGCTCTTCCGCCCCGGCACGCACACAGTAGTGGACATCCGCTTCTGCCCCGTTCATCATCCACTTATTACCCAGACCTTGGCGCGCTTGCTGCCCCTGTTGGAAAAAAGCCCACTTTCCACCTATGACGAACGCACAAAAACCGGGGATTTGCGCTACTTGGTCGTGCGCGCGAGCCGCTGGACAAAGTCGGTGCAAGTGATTCTGGTCACGACGCGAGAACCCGATGCCCCGCTCGCTTCGCTCTTGCGGCGGGTGGCCCGGCTGCCGCGGGTTCGCAGCGTCGTTCACAACCATAATCCATCTCCGGGCAACGTGATCTTCGGCGAGCGTTTTACGCCGATCACTGGCGACGACGCCCTGGCGGAACGGATCGGCAACCTCAAACTCAAAACCCGTGCTGGGGCGTTTTTGCAGGCCAATGTGCTCGTGGCTCGGCGAATCTACGAGTATGTTGTGCGAGGCGCGGAGCTGTCGCCTCAGGACGTTGCCCTGGATTTGTACTGCGGAGCGGGCGCGCTCACCCTTCATCTCGCTGCAGACGCCAAGCTGGCCATCGGGGTCGAAGAATCTCCGATTGCCGCTGCAGATGCCCGCACCAACGCAAGATGGAACGGGTTCCACAACGTGCGAACTCTCACTCTTCCTGCGCAAGACGGTGTGCGCTTACTGCAAGAACGTTTTGGCCACATCGATGTGGTCACGCTGAACCCACCCCGGAAGGGCGCGGACGAACTCACACGAGCGGGAATCGTGCAGCTCACCCCCCGTACGGTTGTCTATGTTTCTTGCAATCCTGCAACGTTGATCCGAGACCTTCAGTGGTTCGAACAGCACGGCTACCGAGTGGAGGCAATTCAGCCCTTCGATATGTTCCCGCAAACAGATCACATCGAGTGCGTGGCGATCATGCGAGCCACCGGCAACGAAATCTGACTGTTCCGCATTTGGCGTCAAAGGACCAGAGCCATCAGGCAACGCTTGTTCGGGTGGCTGTCGGCGTGCTCGAGTGCGATACCAGCGTGCATTTTGCGGTCTCGCACGTCGAGTAGGCGACCGGACACGGATGCCGGTTCCCTTTTTTGCATAGGATCCTTCTTCATGCCGCATCCAGGCCCACACCTTTGCGCAGGAGAGGCAATGCCGATGCGGCTTCAGGGGCGATCACCACAGAAACCAAGTCGCCGGCTTCCAGTCGTGTGTCTGCAGTCGGCACCTGTTCGGTGAGTCCTCTGCGCAGCAAGATTATAATGGCACCAGGTGGGAGCCCGAGATCTCGGATCCGCCGTCCTTCAAACGGCGCACCGGGGCTAACTTTCAGGTCGACCAGCAGCGTACCACCGAGATCCGGGGACACTTTTTCCGTCCTCAGCAGGTCCCGCTCGAGGAGGGCTTCGTAAATCGGCCGGTCTCTCAGGAAGTCCGCAATGCCGTAAGCGGTCAGACAAGCCCCGAGCAGCGGAAGCACGAGTGAATAGTTACCGGTCATCTCGATCATCAACACAATGCCCGTCAGGGGTGCGCGCGTGATTGCCGAAAAGTAAGCGGCCATTCCGACAACGGCAAAGATTTGGGCATGCGTGCTGCTCTCGGGAAAAGCGTGCCGGGCCGCCTCGCCAATCATTAGGCCAAGGTCGGCGCCCAACACGAGCAAGGGCGCGAAAATCCCGCCCGGAGCGCCGCATCCGTAGCTGATCATCGTCAACACGAATCGCAACACGAAAAATAGTCCGAGCTGCCACACACCGAGCTGGCTTTCGAGCATCCGCTCCAGGAGTTGATGCCCGCCGCCGACGGCATCGGGGGCAAGCAGCGCGACCCCACCGACTACGAGACCGGCCAACGCGCCGCCGAGCCACACGGGCTGCCGCGGCAGTCGTCGGAATGCGTCCAACGTGCGCAACAAGCACTGGTTGAACGCGACGCCCAAAATTCCGGCCACCGCGCCCACCAACAACGCAACCGGCAACAAGTTCAATGGCGGGATGGATTCTGTCCGCACGTGAAAGATGGGAAGTTGCCCCAAAAGTAGGCGTGTCACCACATCTGCCACGGCCGAAGCCACGAGCGTGACCGTGAACACGCCAGCCGAAAAGTCTCGTTGCACCTCTTCCAGGACAAACACCAGGCCCGACAGCGGCGCATTGAAGGCCGCCGCTAAACCAGCCCCCGCGCCGGCGGCGATCAATGTGCGGCGTTCTCGCGGCGTACACGAAAACCACCCACTCACCATGCGACCCGTGGCTGCACCCATCTGGATCGTCGGCCCTTCCCGACCGAGCGCCAGCCCCGCGCCGATGCCGATGACACCCCCAAAAAACTTCACCGGCAGCACACGGTACCAGGCTAAGGCGGCGAGTCCACTCAGCACGGCTTTGACGTGAGGAATCCCGCTTCCGGAAGCTTCCGGTGCCCAGCGCCGGACCAAGTACACCGCCGAGCCCGCGCCCAGCGCGGCAACCAGTAAAGGAAGCGGCAATGCCCACACGGCGTGGAAACGGACAAACTCCAGCAACTCGCCCCGCATGTGCTCCGCTCCGTTCAATGCGAGTCGGAACGCCACTGCGGTCAGTCCTGCAAATGGTTCCCACTAGCAGCGCACGCGGGAGCTGGCGGCGGCGCAACTCGTGTGCCCGCACGAAGTCGCGCATCTGGCGCTGGGCCAGCCTCGCCGTGGAGGCATCCACTGCGGTTTGCGAGTGCCCTGCCGCGTCTTCGGTCATTGCCCGTCCGTAGTCATCCATGGTTGCGGGAGACAAGTCCCAGAAGAACCTGCACCGCCCTGAATCGAGCTTCGGCCACTGCGGCTGCTGGCTCAGTTCTATGACTCAGGGGCAGGCTGCTGCTCGAACCCCAAAGGCAAATCTGCCGTGCAGTGGGGGCAGCGTCTCGCCTTGAGCGGCACCGACAACGTGCAAAATGCACACTCCTTGGTGCTCGCAGACGGTGTGGGACCCTCTTGTGCCCGCCGCAACGCATTGATCCCACGGATGAGGAGAAACGCTGACAACGCCACAATGAAAAAACTGATCACGTTGTTCAGGAAAGCGCCGATGTTGATCGTCACCGCTCCCGCAGCCTTGGCTTCCGCAAGGGCCGCGTATGGTCCCGGCCTGACGCCTTCTTTGAGGACCAAGAACACGTTCGAGTAATCCACACCCCCCACTACCAGCCCAATTGGAGGCATGAGGACGTCATCCACCAGACTTTTCACCACTGTTCCGAAGGCGCCGCCCATGATGATCCCGACCGCCATGTCCACGACGCTCCCGCGCATCGCAAATTCTTTGAATTCCTTGAGCACGCTTCACCTCCTCCCGGTTGGTTGTCCTCACGACTCTAGCGAAGCTGCCGGTCTGCGCTTACAGCACTGGCGTTTCTCTCGCTGTGATCGGATCGGATGGCACCATGCAATGTCGTGGACCGAGCCAATCCCAGTAGCAAGCAGAGGACCGAAGGAACCCGCCCGCAGCCCACGCCGTAGCGAGATGCCGTGCCGTGAGATTTTGCGGCCCTCGCAAGGGTGATGAACTCCCGAATCGGCTCCCGCAGCCATGGCGCTGACGGCCGCAATTGCCGATGCTCCAAGCCCTAGGGGAGTTCTCCGCGTGTCGAAGGCCGGGGCTGCACGCTCGCTCACACCCTTGCTTCCGTTCACGCTGAGGGCATATGGGTAACGAAGATGGACGCGTTCCGGTTGCGGATTTCGCGATCTCTCTCGACACTGTTTTGTCTCGTTGCGTCGCCATGCTTCGCGGCAACTGCCCCGGTGACCTTCACCGAGCTTGGTTCCACAGCGTTTCCGATTTACCAGCGCACGGATCAGCCGTTGCTCACAGGCGGCGCCGCTGTAGGAGACTGCGACAACGATGGCTGGTTGGACGTTTACTTTCCCGCGTATGCGGAGCATTTCCTCTATCGCAACCGTGGCGACGGTACATTCGAGGACTTCACGGCAGAGGCCAATCTCGCCGCGCATGCACAAAGCGATTTCGTCACCGGCCGCGGTGCTGCATTTGGCGATGTCGACAATGATGGCGACCTAGATCTCTTTGTGACCGGCTACGCTCAGGCTCGCCATTGGCTGTTCATCAACGATGGCCGGTGTCGTTTGCGCGAAGAAGGGGAACAGAGAGGAGTGCGAGTAGACACGGCGGCGTTAGGTCGCAGTGTTTCGTTTGGCGACTACGATCAGGACGGCTTCCTGGACATCTTCGTCACTGAAGTCTGGTCCTCCTTGTTTGCACCTCCGGTCGCACCGCCAGTGAGCCATTTGTTTCGCAATCGTGGAGTGCGGGCACCTGGCTACTTTGACGACGTCACCCTGAGTGCCGGGGTTGCGCTCGACACTGTTCCGGGATCGCAGCCAGGGATTTTTCCGTTCACGCCACGCTTTACGGACTTCGACAGAGATGGATTTCCGGAGCTTGCCGTTGCATCGGATTTTCATCAAAGCCGGCTATTTTGGAACAACGGCGACGGCACATTCACCGACGTCACGGAGGCAGCCGGCGTGGGTACCGACGAGTACGGCATGGGGGCTGTAACTGCGGATTTCGATGGTGACGGATGGCTCGACTGGTTCGTGACCTCCATTTACCTTGCCGGCAGCGAACGTGGCACGGGCAATCGGCTTTATCGTTACGTCGGCGACCGGCGTTTTGAAGACCGCACGGATGCGGCTGGGGTGCGCAATGGTTTTTGGGGCTGGGGGACCACAGCCCTGGATTTCGACAATGATGGCGACCACGACTTGGCAATGGTCAATGGCATCGTTGTCGGGGAGGGGGATGCGTACGCAGAACGGGAATTCGGCCCAGTGGATCTTACGCCCTTTCTCACAGACCCGGCGCGTTTCTGGCGAAACTCCGGCGACGGGACCTTTGAGGAGATTGCTGCACAGGTAGGGTTTTTCGATCGCGGTGCGGGGCAGGGCTTGGTGGCGTTCGATTATGACCGGGATGGCGACCTCGACCTCCTCGTAACTCACGATCACGGTGTTTTGCCCCTTTTGTTTCGCAACGACGGTGGCAACCAAAACCCGTGGCTTGCTGTGCAACTGCGCGGGCGAGTTTCAAACTCCTATGGGATTGGTTCCTGGATCACGGTCGTCGCGACGAGCGGCCGGCGACTGGTGCAAGAAGTATCCGCTAGCAGCACGTACTTTGCCCAAAACGGCAGTGGCGTCGTACACTTTGGCCTTGGTCCCGGCGCAAGCGTGGAGAGGGTGGAAGTACAGTGGCCGAGTGGCATAACCCAGGACCTTCAACCGGTAGCAGCGGATGCGCTGCTCACCGTCGTGGAACCTGTTTCATGCAGTCTCCCGGAAGACCACTGCTCTTGGCCGCGGAGTCCGACGCCCACGAGCACAAGCATCTCGACGCCAACGCCGACACCGACGGACGCGGGTGTTGCAGCGACGGCCACACCGACACCAACGCCAGCGGTGATGGAATCCCCAGGGGTGACTCCTTCGGCGGACGCGTCTTCCACTCCTACCCCAACGACTCCCGTTTGCACGGGGGACTGTGACGCCGATCACAGTGTCAACATCGATGAGCTCATCCTGCTGGTTCGCATCGCGTTGGGTACCTTTTCGGTGCAGAGCTGTCCCGCTGGCGACCGGGACGGCGACGGCGGGGTCACTATCGAGGAGATCGTGGACGCGGTTCGAATGGCTCTTCAGGGCTGCGTGCCCTCGGAGGCGCGGCATGCGCCCCACACGGCCAACGCATCACCCGCCAATGCCGCCGGTCACCGGACGAGCGATTCTCGCAGAGCGGAGTGAAAACCTAAGGCCCCGAGGACGACTCCCGGCAATCCAGAAGCCTCGATCGGGTGAGTTCATATAATCCGTATCCCCAGCCACGACGCGACGCGAGGAGCGATCAGCATCAATACGCAACCGCTGCGAAACGGGATGCGAAACGGGACACCCACTTAATCGGGGCAGCCATTCAGATGGCATTCAGATGGCATTCAGACGGCATCCATACGGGACACCCACTTAAGCGGTAGAAACGGGACATCCACTCGTACGTATCCGAACGGCCTCCGAACGGGATATCCAACCGGGAGCATCCAACCGGGACATCCTTCCGGGACACCCACTTTTGACATCCAACCGGGAGATATCCAACCGGGACACCCACTTAATAGGGGTGGGACAGGAGCGCGCCATTCAAACGGCCTTCATCTGGCATTCCTATGGTACCCTCCTACGAGACCCCATTCTTGTGGGACACCCACGAAATAGAAACACCAGAATAGTCGGACCGGGTAGAAACGGGACACCCACTCTTAGGCGTCCTGGTAGAAGTAGCAGAAACAGGACATCCACTTTTTTGTATCCGAACGGTCTGCAAACGGGACGCGCACCTTACCCAACAGGCCATCCAAACAGCATCCAAACAGGACACCCACGAAATCAGGCACAGTGGAAGCTGCGCAACTCACCCCCGGGGAAAGGACATGAAGGAGGAGGCCCAATGCCCCGCGGGGTCTGCCCGCTGTGGAATTAAGGGGCGGAAGTAAACGCTTCAGATGCCTCTGGACACGCAAGCAGCCTCAAACAGCATCTAAACGACCTGAACAGAGTCGAAACAGCAGAGCTGAAACAGAATCGAAAAGGGGACATCCACGTAATTGGCCGCGTGCGTGGCCGAGGCTGTCTCCGTGAAAGAACCGAGCCGCGACCGGCCAGCCGTACTTCCACCGACGAGGATCACCAGCCGCTCTCTGTGCACCCCGAGCGCAAACGAGAGACCGCTGCGCGAATCCTAAGCACTAAAAGGGTGTTACCGGGCCCAGCCAGAGGGTCGAACCGTGGTATCCAATGCCAAACTGAAAACCAGATCTTGAACGGGGGCATCAACACCCGAGCGGCCCGGCAAATGAATTATTGCACCATCGTCTTGCCTAAGGGCCCTTCAGTAGGGGCAGCCGTTGCACCGACTTCGACCCCTCACCTTGGTGTCTCCTACCAGCATCGAGCAGGCACTCCAGGAGGCTCACATTGCTACGGCCTTCCCCGGGTCTCACGGCGATCCACATTTGGCACGTTCAACCCTCCCAACAAAGGACGGGAGCGCCATCCCGTCACAGACGTCCACATCACCTTCGGTGGGTGTCCTTTTTATCCTCTTTTCTTTTCTTTTTATCCTCCTTTTTATCCTCCTTCCTATTCTCTTTTCCTCTTCGCGTGGGTGTCCCTTTTGTCGGTTTTCCTGCCTCCTACTGCCGTGTGCGGAACGTGTTACCGTCCCCTGGGGTCGGTGTCAGGCCAAGGCGGTGCGCTCGGAGGCCCGTGACGCTCGTGAACGACGGGGACCATCCATCGTTTTTCGGGACCGACTCGCAAAGGTAAAAACAACGAATAAGTGGGTGTCCCGTTTTGTCTCCCGTTTTGTCCTGTTTTGTCCGTTTGTGGCTCGGAATTAAGTGGGTGTCCAGAAACGAGCAGGAAACGGAAGGGGCATAGCGAGCCCGGAGAGAGGCATGCGGGCCGCGCAAAGTATGGACCCCCAAGCTGGTCTCCGATCTCGGATGCCGGGGGCGGGATTTGAACCCGCACGGGGAAAACCCCAAGGGATTTTAAGTCCCTTGTGTCTGCCGCTTCCACCACCCCGGCTCTTTGGTTGCTCTCCAGCGACAGAACCTAAGTTGTTCGCGTTTCGAAGTAAATGTTGCGGACCTCGCTGTATTGTTCGAGGGCGTGCATGCCCAACTCGCGACCTAAACCCGATTGTTTCATCCCCCCAAATGGGGCTTGCAAGTGCACGCTGCTCGATGAGTTCACTGACAGTACGCCTGTTCGCAACGCCTGGGCCACACGCAAGGCTCGCTTGATGTCGTTGGTCCAAAGCGAACCCGATAGACCGTAGATTGTGTTGTTCGCAAGCTCGATTGCCTCGTCCTCTGCGTCGAACGTCATCACGACCGCTACCGGTCCGAAAATTTCTTCCTCCACTACCCGCATCCCGGGCCGCCCACCGTCGAGAACCGCCGGTGACAGAAAGTAACCAGCTCGTGGGAGCCGCTCTCCCCCACAGACCCGCCGCGCGCCTTCCCGCTCGCCAATGGCGATGTACTCCTCCGAGGTCTGACGCTGGCGTTCGGAGATCAGGGGGCCCATTTGTGTGCGCGTATCCAAGGGATCGCCGACAACCAGCTTCTGTGTCACTGCCACGAACGCTTCCAAGAAGCGCTCATGAGCAGAGCGTTCGATCAGTATGCGCGAGCGGGCGCAACAATCCTGACCGGCGTTTGCGAAAACCGAGGCAGCCGCCTCGCGCGCAGCCAGCTCAATATCCACATCAGCGAAGATGATGTTGGGGGACTTTCCACCCAGCTCTAGCCCCACCCGTTTGATTTGCTGCGCGGCCGCCGCCATGATCGCTCTACCTGTGGCGGTCTCGCCGGTAAAACCGATCTTTGCGACGTCTGGGTGCGTAACCAAACGCTGACCGATCTCGGCACCCGCTCCAGGAACGACGTTGAACACTCCCGGAGGGATACCAGCTTCCAAAGCCAGCTCGCCCAAACGCAACGCGGTCAGCGGCGTCAAGCTCGCCGGCTTGAGCACCACAGTGTTGCCACAAGCGAGCGCAGGGGCAAATTTCCACGTGGCGATCATCATCGGGAAGTTCCAGGGGACAATCAGCCCGACGACGCCCAGGGGAACGTGAATAGTAAGATCGAGCCCGCCTTTCTGCACTGGGATCGTGTGGCCAAAGAACTTATCTGCAGCCGCGGCATAATAACGGATTGTTTCTACTACGTGATTGGCCTCCCAACGCGCGTCTACAATCGGCTTGCCTACGTTTCTCGCCTCCAACACCGCCAGCTCCTCCGCGTGAGCTCGAACCACGTCGGCAAAACGATAAAGGAGCTCGGCGCGGGCGACGGCTGTCAAACTAGACCACATCCCGAATGCCTTTTTGGCCTCTGCCACAGCAGCATCCAGATCGCCGACAGAGGCGGCGGCAACTTCCGCGAACGGCTCACCTCTGGCCGGCTCGATCACTGTGATCGCGTTGCTTCCCCCTATCCGTCTGGCTCCTATGATCAACTTTTCCACGTCTGCCCTCTCATTCCGGAGTGACGTACGCAGCAGTGATGCCACCATCGACCAAAAATGCGGTGCCCGTGATATACGAAGATTCGTCCGACGCCAGAAAGACCACTGCGTGGGCAATCTCCTCGGCTTCGGCCAGGCGTCCCATCGGGATGTGTACGAGCCTTCTCGCCCGCCGCCCAGGGTCAGCCAGCAGTGATTGAAGCAAAGGAGTGTTCACCGGGCCCGGGCACAGAGCGTTGGCGCGGATGCCCTTGCGCGCGTACTCCACCGCGATCTCTCGTGTCAGCGATAAGACTGCTCCTTTCGAGGCTGTATACGCGCTTTGAGATGTTGCAGCCCCCATCAGCGCGACAAATGAGGCCGTATTGATGATCGAACCACCTCCGGAGCGAAGTAACGCAGGAATGCCGTGTTTACAGCCAAAAAAAACGCCCTTCACGTTGACGGCAAGCACGCGGTCTAAAACCTCCGCGCTGGTATCCGTAACGGAACCGTCTTCGTCCGGAAAAATTCCCGCATTGTTAAATAGAACATGCAGGCCTCCGAAGCGCTCCTGGCACCGTCGGACCATTGCCTGACAATCCTCTTCGCACGCCACATCGGCCTCGAAGCACTCCACCTCGGCGTCGGCCTCGCGGAGCTCTGCAACGAGCTCTTCCAGGGCGGCCCGAACGCGGTCCACAAGCAGGACGCGTGCTCCCTCCTCGCAAAAGCGGAGCGCGGTCGCTCTTCCGATGCCTCCGGCAGCACCGGTAATCAGGGCAATCTTACCTGCAAGCCTTCCGGCCATCTTTACTCCTTCCGTTTTGCGCGGCGGCCATTACAAACGCTTGAAAAAGACGCCGCTGAAGATGATCCGTTGGATCCATTTCGGGATGCCACTGCACAGCCAAGCACCACGGGTGGTCTTGTTGTTCCACTGCTTCAATCAAACCATCATCCGACCAGCCCACTGCACGCAAGCCTGTACCAAGGCGATCAATCCCTTGGTGATGCCAAGAAAGCACCTCGAGTTTATCCGTGCTGAATATTTGACCGAGGCGACTTCGAGGCTCCAACCTGACGAGGTGGCGACTCGTCTGGCGCGGGGGCAAGCGATGCGGCACGGCGTCACCCAAGAAGTCTGGTAAGTGCTCATGGAGCGTACCACCCTGCACCACATTCAGCACCTGTAGTCCACGACATATGCAAAGGATCGGAAGCTCTTTTCGCTCCAGTGCAGCGCGCAGCAACGCGAATTCAAATTGATCCCGCTCCTCACTAACCGAATAAACAGTCTCGTGGTGTTCTCCGCCGTAGCTCTCTGGGGAAACGTCGCCACCACCGGAAAGCAGCAAGCCATCCAGCCGGTCGAGAACTGTTGCCGGATCGGGGATGACGGGCGGCAGGACAACCGGGATGCCTCCTGCGTCGGCGATTTGATCCGCGTAACCCGCGGGTAAGCTAAAAGACGGCAGTTCGGATTGATCTCGTGCGTACGAGGTAATTCCAATGATCGGTCGGTTTTTCATCGCTTGTCTACGCTCGTTCGAGGTAGCGCTGGCGTTCCCAGGAGGTCACCGTCTCCTCGAACTTCCGCTGTTCTGTACGTGCAAAATGCACAAGATGCTCCACCACATCCTCCCCGAATGCCTCGTGAAACAGGCTGGAGCTTTCGAAAGCTTCGATTGCTTCCGGCAGACTCCGTGGGACCGTAGGCAGCGTGGCCGCGGCGTAGGCGTCGCCGCGGAACATGGGCGGGGGCTCGATTTGTTTCTCGATACCATCGAGGCCGGCAGCAAGCGTGGCAGCAAAAGCCAGGTACGGATTGGCATCCGCCCCAGGAATGCGGCACTCGACGCGGAGAGACTTCCCGTGCCCGACGACCCGGAAACCGGCGGTGCGGTTATCGTACGACCAAGCGATGCTGGTGGGTGCGAACGACCCCGCTCGAAACCGCTTGTACGAATTGACGTACGGCGCGAACAAAAGCGTACATGCGCGAGCATGATGGATGAGTCCGCCCAACCACCATCGGAAGAGCTCGGGCAGACGACTTAGGTCGCCATCCACCGGCGGTGGCCCGGCAAACAGTGGCTCGTTGCCATCGATGGACCAAAGACTGGAATGCAAGTGCATGGAACTCCCGGCGTGTCGTTCATCGAACTTGGCCATAAACGTTACGGCCAAGTTGTGTTCGATGGCTAGCTCCTTGGCGAGCTGCTTGTAAATCACATGGCGATCCGCCATTTCGAGAAAATCTGCGTAGCGTACATTGATTTCGTGTTGGCCTGGCCCCCACTCACCTTTTGAAAATTCCACCGGTATTCCCGAGGCCTCCAAGTGGCGGCGAATTGCCCCGACCAATGGTTCGACCTTGAAGCCTTGCAGCGTATGGTAATCCTCGATGTACCAGCCGAAGGTGTCGAGTCCCTCGAAGTGTTTTTGCTTGGCCGACTCGTATGTCTCCCGGAGTACGAAGAACTCGAGTTCCGAGGCTCCCATAGGTCGAAGCCCCTTGGTGGCCGCCCTTTCCACCTGTCGCCGCAAGATCGAGCGCGGGGCAACAGCGACTGGCAGTCCGGTTTCGTCGCTGACAACATCACAAATGACTATCGCGGTGCGATCGAGCCAACTTGCGCGCCGTAAAGACCCTAAATCAGGCACACAGCGGACGTCTCCGTACCCCTGATCCCACGACGCGAAGCGGTAACCGGGAACGGGATCCATTTCCATATCGCAGGCGAGCAAGTAATCGCACGCATGCATTCCTTCGCGAGCCACCTCCTCGCAAAAAAACCGGCCAGCGATTCTTTTGCCCACCAGGCGCCCGTACAAGTCGGGGAAGACGGTCAACACAGTATCAATTTCTCCCTTGGCCACCGCCTCCATAAGTTCCGGCTCCGTAAGCCGACCTTCCATACGCTGGTGCGTCATGCGCGCCGCTCTAGCATGGGCCCAAACGAAGAGGGAGTGGAATCCAACACCCAGCCTTCATGGAGACCCTTTCCGGCTGTTCCAATCCGACCCACCTGCTTTCATCTGGGACACCCACCGATCAACTGGCAGACAATGCGCGTCTTGCCCCCACTCATTCCTGTGGATCCTTTGGGATTCCCGTGTGATTCCCCTGATTCCCGGACACCCAGGACAATGAACCCTGGACACCCACGATTTAAGGAATCGGTCGAACTGCTCGAGAAAACGGACGAAGGTTATCGATGAGAGCCGGTTCCAAGTCTGCGCGTTCGGATGTGGCCGGACCCGCAAGATCCGCGAAGATGGAGGGACTCCAACTGGGCCTCCTCGAAACCCACCGAGTGCGAGCAGGATCTAGAAGCTCCAGAGACAATCCAGGAGGCAATCCAGGGAAAATCCAGGACACCCACGGAACCGGGGAAATCCCGGAAACGATCCAGGACACCCACGAAATGCACCAAGTCGCTGGACGTCTCCGAGAGAACATGCTGGCCTCAAAGGCCGGGGACGAGGGGAACACTCGCCGCGATCAACCCTGATCCACGCTGCGGGACCGGCCACAAGGCCCGGGGAGAGCGGCGTCGGAGAGACTCACACCAGTCGGATATCAGTTGGCCCGGCTCATTCGGATGGCAAGAACCGTCGGGCTAGCCACCGGTACGGTTCCGATTTCGCAAATCAGGTAAGGTGGGTTGAGCAGACCGGGGCTCAGAGGCGCTGGGAGCGGATCACACGCTCCCTTTCTCTCTCGTCGCCGGCTCAAGCTGGCTCGCCACTCTTTGTTTTTACGCCGGCCGGGACAAATCGAATCCTTCCCAATGATGCCCTTCGAGATTGTGCCAACTACCCGATGGGCACTTCCCGAATTGTGGGTGTCCAAAATCTGCCGGCTTGGGCACCCTCCACCTTATGAACCTATCCCAAAAGTGGGTGTCCCCAAAATGGGGACACGATGGGCCTTTGGGGACCTTGTTGTGAGCAGTCGGCGGTAGGGCGGTACATCCCCAAAGCGTGAACTCAGTATGAGCAGCTCTTACCGGGCCTGACGGGGGTATCTCCGATTCTTCGTTGAGTGGGTGTCCGCTTCTTCGCTTCTCCTCTCATGTTAAAGGGTGCACCTGAGCGGCCCTTTGTTGGTGTGCTCGATATTCCACGGGTCCTGATCCGCCCCCCGCTACTCGAACCGTGGCCGATCCGGGCCTGGCCGGCGCAGTTCACAGGCCTCCAAAATTGTCTTCCAAAGATCCCCGATGCCCTCGCCGCGCGTTGCGGAGGTCAGGATGAACGGCACATCCAGGGGTTCCAGAGTCTTCTCAAGTGCCCGCACTTGACGGGCACGCTCGCTTTGCGACGCTTTGTCGGCCTTCGTTACCGCAACTGCGCAGCTGACTCGAAGATCCTTGACCCAGCTTAATACCCTGCTCTCATCTTCCTCGATACCGCGCCGCAAATCCACGAGCAGCAGGACCAAGCTCAGCTGCTTGCGATGTTCTAGGTACTCCCTCACCAGCCGAGCCCAGTGCTCGCGCAGGCGCGGGGGCACCTTGGCAAACCCGTATCCTGGCAAATCCACAAAGGTCAGGCGGTCATCGACCACAAAAAAGTTGATTTGCTGAGTTCGCCCCGGGGTTTTGCTCACACGGGCCAGAGGCTTCCCTCCGATAAGCGCGTTCAGGAGAGACGACTTGCCCACGTTGGAACGACCCACAAAGGCCACCTCCGGATATTCCAACTCCGGAAACTGCCCGGGTGAGGCCGCTCCTGCCACGAAGCGAGCCTCATGAAGCCGCCGCATGAGCAACTACTCAACCCACTGGATGCTGACCGAGCAACACCTTTTCAATGCCGCGCACCGTGTTCACGAAAGTCTCCCGACCCGCGCTATCCAGGACTGAACGAGGGAACGGGACGGCAACCTTGTCGCGCGCGACGGTGGAATATGTCACCCTCGTTTTGCTTCCATCGGGCGATGGCTCCAAGCGGTATTCTCCCTCGATGTCCTGCGCTTGCGACTTAAGGGTCCGAAACGTCACCCGATGCTCCTGTGGGTGCAACGTAAATTCCATCTCATAGCGAAGCAAAGGCAGACTCAATGCCTGAATACCCAGTTCCACGATTTTGGTATTCCCCTTCGCCTCGATCAGTCGGGAAATCTTAAAATTGGGCACGAACTCTTGAAGCCGTTCGACCTGCCAAACAACAGCTTCGACCTGTTGCACGGGCGCGGGTAGGATGGCCACGAACCGGCTACGGGTCACTCCGTCATCGTGCTCGATCTTTTCCTCGATAATTTCCCGGAGGGGTCCCTCCCACCGTTTTGCTTCCTGCCACAACCGATATTGGTACACTGCGAACCCAACGATCACGACCGCCAGCACGACGCCTGCGGCAATTCCGCTTCGTCGGTTCACGAGCGACGAGTCCTCCTTCGGCGCAACGGCTGCTCTTCTTCTGTCGGGCTAAAATACAGGGGCTCCTCCCCTCGCAACATCGCAGGCGTAACGATGTAATTCCCCCCTAAAGTTGGTTGCCAAATTCTTTTCGCCGTGTCGACGTCACCCAAGGTGACGACATACGCCAGCGAACCGGTGATACCCCCGACGCCCGCCCATGCTAGCTTGGCAGGAACGTAGAATACATTAGAGACCACCGCGAGCGTGCCCCAACCCAGATCGCGCAGAAAATCGTCCTCGCCTAGCACCGGAACCGCCCACAACGTCGCGATCAATGTCCAAGCTATCAGTTTTGTCCGCCCAGCCATTCACACCTCCCTATTGTCACCACGCACTTTGCCACAAACTCACTCCGTGCGCACCACTAGTTCCGGAGGAATTTGGGCAAGAAGATGCGCCAATGCCTGATCCACGTATCGCTGATCCTTGGATTCGAGCGTGACGCGCACGCGATACTCAGGATCGTTCCACTTCGGGTACGAGCCAAGCAACAACTCCGGGAACGCCTGCAAAGTAGCGTTGAGATACGGCACAAGCGTCGTTTCCGCTGCACGCAAGTAGATAACCCGCAAATAAAACGGGGCGGATACAAAACGCGATCGCAAGGCTTTGAACTTTGCTCGGAACAGCTCTGGAATTCCCGGGAGAATCAAAATGTTCCTGGCCTTCAGCACCGGGAATGCCAAGTCCTCTCCGTATATC
This sequence comes from Candidatus Binatia bacterium, assembly GCA_026004215.1. GTDB lineage: Bacteria > Desulfobacterota > Binatia > HRBIN30 > HRBIN30 > HRBIN30. The sequence goes on along the minus strand of BPIR01000004.1, from coordinate 191,327 downwards.
AGCTCCGCGCCCTCTGGAACTTCAGCGAGCTTGAGACTCGCCTTGTCGGGTTTGCCGGCGGAGTACGCGAGGAGTAACTTCTCCAGAACCGGATGGCGCACAACCTCAACGCCGAGCGCCCGTGCTACCCCCGCAACGGTCACGTCATCATGAGTAGGGCCCACTCCCCCAGAGGTGAACACCCAGTCGAATCGCGTCGAGTAATCCCGAATCGATTCGGCGATGACTTCCACGTCATCTGGGATTACCAAAATACGTTCCAGAGAGACGCCCAGGCTGCGCAACTCCTTCGCGAGAAAGCTCGAGTTTGTGTCCTCCACTTTCCCGGACAGGATTTCGTTTCCGATAACAACGATGGCAGCACTGACGTTGGGCACTATCGCAATAACATCATCTGCAGGGATCGGATGCAGAAAGTCGAATTAAATTGAGATCGCATCCTTCCTGAACTCGCTCGTACCAATTTTGATATTCACCAGAGCCGGCTTACCCGAGGCGAGCGCACGTTCGATGGCGGGGCGAATCTCCTCGGGACGCTCGCAATACTCTCCGTGACCACCCAAGGCTTCCACAACGCGTTCGTAACGAGTGTAGTCGAGTGCAGTCGCCACCGCCCGCTCCCGGCCGTAAAGTTGGATTTGTCCACGGCGGATTTGCTGCCAGGCAGCATCGTTGCCCACGATACCGACCACAGGGATCTTTTGCCGCACCATGGCCTCGAACTCCATGGCATGGAGCCCAAAGGAGCCATCCCCGTAAATGATGACTACCGGATGGTCCGGCTTCGCGAGTTTTGCCGCCATTGCATAGCCCGGCCCGACTCCTAACGTACCGAGCGGACCTGGGTCGAGCCAATGTCCTTGCTCGTAAATCCGCAAAATCGAGGCGGCAGTCGCGACAAAATCCCCCCCGTCGCCGACAGCAATCACGTCTCGCCCGACTGCATCAGCGATTTCCTTGCAAGCTCGGAGCGGGTTGATCGGAACCGCGTCTGACTCGAGTTCCGGACGCATCTTCTCCCACTTTTCGTGCTCTTTGCGGCGCAATTCGTCCACCCAAGGCTTCACCAGAGCCTTGTCGTAACGCTCTGCCTCAGCCAAAGTCGTTAGCTGTTCCATGACCAGGCCGGTATCTCCGACAATACCCACTTCGATGGGCCGGTTCCTTCCGATTTCTGCGCCATCTAGGTCGACCTGGATAACCTTCGCAGCGGGATTGAAGTGAGTTTCCCGACCGTAGCCCAAGCGGAAATCGAGCGGGGTACCAAAGATCAATACTACGTCAGCCTGGCGCAAAGCGTCTTTGCGCGTTTGCGAGAAGAAGTAGGGATGATCGGGAGGCAAGGACCCGCGACCGAGGCCGTTCACGTAAATCGGTATCCCAAAAGTATCAACGAATTTCGGGTATGCTTCTCTGCGCTTCGACCAGCGCAATTGGGACCCGACTAGGATGACAGGCCGTTGCGCGACGCGTAGGAGTTCGAACGCCCGTTCGACGTAGCGAGGATCTCCCGCAATGCCCGCTTCGGTGCGGTATTTGGTCGGAAAGGGGATACGCTCTTCTTCATAGGTCTGGAACAACTGGTCAATGGGCATCTCTAAGAAGACCGGCCCGGGCAATCCCGACGTCGCGATGCGGAACGCCATGGCGACGTACTCTGCCAAACGGCGACCTTCGGGCACAGAGACAGACCATTTTGTGATCGGGCGCATTAGCTCCACGTGATTCATGTCTTGCAGCGAGCCCATGTCAGCGAACGGCCGGGGACCCTGGCCGCCGATAAGGATCATTGGAACGTTCGCCCGATGCGCACTAGCGACGCCGGTTACCGCGTCGGTAACACCCGGACCCGCTGTCACCACAGCAACGCCCGGCTGGCCGGTCACCCGCGCCCAACCATCCGCGGCATGGGCCGCCGTCTGCTCGTGGCGCACATCGATTACACGGATACCCTCATCGACGCACCCATCGTAAATGGGCATCACGTGGCCCCCACACAGGGTGAAGATGTAAGGAATGTTTTCGGCTTTCAAAGCCTTTGCGACGACCCGTCCACCGTGAATTTCCGCCATATTCAAACAATCCTTCGTGCCGAGGGCTTATAATTGGGGTGAACTGGTGGCGCAACTAACCGCGCGATGGCGCTGGGGGTGTCGAATGAGTCTCGGGCGTGGCCGCAACAGAGGGTTCCTCAGATTTTCCACACGACAAAGCTTGTTACTGTCGCCAACTCTGAAGGGAGTCTTTTTCCACAGGCCGACTCAGTTGGGGAGCTGACGGCGTATCTCGCAACGGACTTCTCGATTGGTTTTTACGCCGTTGCGACAACTCCTGGCTTCTGCATTCCGCTCGCGAGCAGCAGCCTGGCCCGAATGCGAAACTTCTCGGATGAAGGCTGGCCCCATCGAACCGCGAACCATCGAGATGCCGCCTCGGGTGAAACGCGTAAGAGAAAACCTTCCCCTCAGTCGCGTTCACGAGCTCCGAGCTGCCCTTGCATCTGAAACGGGAGGTCCCGGGCCGCCACGCCTTGGGTCCCCCACTCGTGCCCTGAGTCTGTGAGCGTGGAAGGTAAGTCTTTCCCCACGGCAACGCATAGGGCGTTTTGGATACGTGGGTGCCACCAGGCACTTTCGACGGGATTCGTTGCGCCCAGTCGAGTTGGGTTGACCGCACCGCCCCAAACAGCTCTAGCCACCTACGCCGCGGAACGGAGTCGATACAGGCGAAAAAAAGTGGGTGTCCCAAATTCCCGTGTGGGTCGAGAAAGCAAGACGAGACACTGGGCGGCGGACGAGTCCGAAGCTTCAGCCCAATGCCCAGGTGCCTGACTTTAATGTCAACTCGGGCGAATCCGGGGGGCAATTCCGGGACACCCACTTTAGCAAATCCGGTAGCAAATCCGGGACACCCACTTCAGTTGGACACCCATCCCGGGGGCAAATCTGGGACACCCACTTCAGTTGGGCACCCATCCCGGATTCAAGGAGGCCCGATCGGCCCAGCTCAAGGGTCGCAAGGCTCCGGGCCGGCCTTCCGAACCCCTAAGCGGTTCATGCGGGACAGCCTCTCCCGACGCGTACCAGTTTTGCTGCTCGCGCTACGCACTCGCCTTGCCAAGGGACGCCGCAATATCGACTGCGCACAATGACGCATGGCTGTCGCGTCCCAAGCTCCGGCCGGTTTGCCGACCACACGGGGGACCATCCAAGTTCAGGCCATTTCCACGCCGATGATCATCCTACTCAACTCATCGAGTGCTTCCGTTACCCACCGCGATAAATTCGACCCAAGCACGAGCCGACTAGGACAACGCACCTGCCGTCTCCGATGGAAGAGCTAGCCAACTGCGCGAGCTGGCACGAGTAGGCAGAACAGGGGGAGGAGGCATATGGCTTCTCTTGGCAGAATAGGCGCTGAGCCGCCAAGCCCTTACTCGCGCCCAACCAAACGCGGTGTCAAGCTCAGTAACCGAGGCCGGAACCGGCCCCAACCCGTGCCTGTTAGTCAAAAGCCTTGTGCGCGAGCCGTCGCGGAGGTTCGGCACGGGCTCCGACCTACTCAGGCTCACCTGGGGCTTGTAATTCCACCGAGTGGCGTCCGACTGGTGTTTCGTCGAAAAAGGGGGACGCTACGCGTCCGTCTGAAACGCCGAGTTCGGCATCCTTATGTATTTCCGAGCCGGGCTACAGCAGCGCGAAACCTGCCAATGGCGCTGCTGCGGGTAGATGCTCGACGCGTATAGGCAAGCGTTCTACCCGCAGCCGTTTGGAGTCCATGGCTGTCACCACTCGTCGGACCGTGAAGTTGGTCTCTTATGCCCTCCGAGCATTTCGCTCCGCGGGCGTTTATCGGATCTACCACTCGCTTTGAAACTGGCCCTTTGATCCGGCTGGTTCGAACGGAACTCCAGTTGGCACCCCAAGCGGATGTTGTGCTCACTCTGATCGATAGCGGCGCGGATCGATGCCGAGAGATCGGAGCAAGCGGGAAAAGTTTCCTCGGGTCATACCGAGCAGCCGTGCAGCCTCCGCGCAGTTCCCCTGGGCTTGGCGCAATGAGTGTTCTACCCGTCTAACCTTCTCGGCTCTTAGCTGTGAATGGAGACTTCCGGTGCCTGGAGCAGGCCCCTCGCCCACACGCAGGTCGGCCACGTCGTCCATTCGAATCCAGGGTTCGGTGGCCAAAAGTACCGCGCGCTCAATCACGTACTCTAACTCACGAACGTTCCCCGGCCAGTCATGCTCCAATAGCCGCTCCATAACTCCCGGGGCCATACCGTCGATCCGTTTTCCGTATCGTTCGCGGCTAATGCGGAGGAAATGCCAAGCGAGAATTTCAATGTCGCCGGTCCGCTCTCTTAGTGGCGGTAAGTGGATCGGAAGTGCCGCTAAGCGGTGGAACAAGTCTTTGCGGAACTCCCCTTGGCGCACTGCTTCTTCTAGATCACGGTTCGTGGCGGCAATGACCCGGACGTCTACTTTTTTCGTTTTTGCAGATCCCACCCTTTCAATTTCCCCTTCCTGCAGAACGCGCAGAAGTTTCGCCTGGATTGCATGAGGCAGGTCCCCCACTTCATCCAAAAAGAGCACTCCTCCTTCTGCGCGTTCGAAACGACCGATTCTGGCTTCGGTGGCACCTGTAAAAGCGCCCTTCTCGTGTCCAAAGAGTTCACTTTCCGCCAGCTCGCGGGGAATGGCCGGACAGTTCACAGCCACCCACGGGCCATTTCGACGTTCGCTCAGGGCGTAGATCGCCCGTGCAAGTAGTTCCTTTCCTGTCCCTGTCTCTCCCGTGATCAAGATAGGAGCTCGACCCACTGCCCACCGTTGAGCAAGGGACAACGCATGTAAAAACGCCCGACTTTGCCCAACGAGCTCGGGGAACAAACTGTGCTGCCCCACACCCCGACGCAAAAGCAATTTTCCAGGGTCACCGCTCGACGCTGCCTCCTCCACCGCGACTTCACTGAAGGGAGACATCAAAAACGAGCACCGACGCCTCACAAACATCAGTACTGCCAAAGGCATCGATGCGCACACCAGCCGCACAATCGACTCAACCCCAGAGCAGCGCTGGGCATCTTCGACTTGTGCGCATAACAGGCCGTTAACCTCGCCGAACGCTAGGAGAGGCAGCGCCCAAACCTGGTTGTCAACCTTGGTCGCAGCGGAACTGGTAAACGCATCAAGCGGAAGCCAAGGCAAGGACGGGCCTGCCAGTTGCCCTTGAGAGTCCGCAAGTCGCTCTGAGTGCTTCCCCCAGCGCACTACCGAAGGAAGCTTAACCGGAGGTGGATTGCCTTGCTGGGCAATCAAATACAGCTCGTGCGCCTGCCTTCTATAGAAGGCGACCCAACCCATGTTCAGCGGTTCCTGCCGACAGGCCTGTGCAACCGCGCCTGCCACCCGAAGTTCGTCGGCTGATTCATTCGACTGCGGCCCCGCCCAAACTAATAGTTCTAAGAGCGGCGAAGTCTCCACCGTTTGCGGATCGGGCGGCCTCAAGCGGCTCTGGAGGCATTCAGCCCACGCCGTGACATCGAACTCCCTCTGCGGCTCGCTGGCCACGCTCGTCTGTTTGCCCACATTAGCGCCTTCGTCTCTGCTCATGGGACCTCCTCCCGCCGATGTTTTTGGCGAGCGTTTGAACGCAAGGGCCTTGCCAAGCTTGTTGGCTCGCGAAATCAAGGGCGTGAGGAGCTGCCGAAGCCCTAGGCTACTCACTCTGAGCGAGTAAGCTAATCAAAGTGATTAGCCCCTGAGGCCAAATCCCCGCGACAAGGGGGTCATCAGTAATACATTCGTCAGGTTTTTAGTCGTGAGTTTGGGCGCCAGCCCGTGCGGCATGGGTTGCGTTCTCAAACCCGAAGACTGGCCCGGGGTGAGGGCAAGAATTCAATACGGGGACGGCAGCGGCACCCCTGATAACAGCATTGTCCAACGAACGACTTGGTGCCGCTGCCGGCGATCTTGCGCGCCGCTGTGCATCCGGCCCCGATCTGCCAGAGCAGCACTTCGATCAGGCCCTCGTCTTCGGCAGGTTCCGGGTGCTAGGCGGTTCTAAGTTGCTCTATTCCCAATTTGGACACCCACTTTTGCGCAGTGGCCGCCCCAAACCGCACCCCAAAACTGGAACCCCAAAACTGGACACCCACTTTTGTCACTAGAGATGAGCCGGAACGGGACCGTTGCCTGCCGGCAAAACGTCATTGAATCGGGAGCACTGCACCACTTTTGGCTGCGTTTAGAAGGTCGAACGCGGGACGAGGCCCTCGATCTGCGGCCACGGATAACCCCGATCCTTCAAATCAAGCAGGGCCGCAGCCCTGCTCACGCTGCGCAAAAGCGTAGGCTGGGATGGAATGGCACAGCGGGCCACAGACTATATAAGGTGAGTACTGCAGTGGATTCGTCTGCTTACCTCCCCAAAGGGCCTGACATCTGCATGCCTATTTCCAGATGTTCCGGCACCAGTATCGCTCCGGCACGTTATTTTGCACCGCAATCGGCTTACTCGGGGAATTCGATTTTGCGGACTTGCTCGGCGACCTACCGACAAGCACACTGCCAAGTACATTTGACCCACACCATTCAAAGCCGACCAAATCGGCAGGGGATTTCGCCCACCCTCGCAGAGCGCAGTTCGCGAGCGACCCACCCGCGGCAGGGGAGGCCAGGTTTGCACAGCTTGCAGGCAACCATCCGAACGATGCTCAACTAACACTAAAGAACATATGCACCGCTGCACTGCACAACCCGTTTCTGGGGTGGAAGTGGACCGCAATACCCCAGTGCGGTTGCGTTAACCCGTGAAGTTCAAGGGCAGCAATCGGCCGTGCTTGCCCCAGGAGCATTTGGAACAGCATGCTCATATGCGAGCACCTCACCGGGTCCGAGCGCGCTGAAGTCCTCCTTTCGGCTCGAGCGCTTTCCCTCTTGCGTGCTTCCTGACCTTATGCCGGTTCGCCCGCCGAACGGTCTCGAGGCCAAGTGTGCAATCCTAAAGGGTCGACAATGTCCAAGAAGCCGGCCAGCAGCTCCACGGAGCTCACAAAGAGTGATTTCGTAGGTGTCAAAAAACGGGGGAACTAGGTTACAGAAATGTGTCCGAAAAAGTGGGTGTCCCAGAAAGTCACCCCAGAAAGGCTCCTGAAAAGTGGGTGTCCCAGGAAGTCCCAAGAAGTCTGAGAAAGAGTAAAAAGTCGCCTGAAAAGCTTTGCTGCCGTCAAAGCGTGCCCGGAAAGGTCTGGAAAGTGGCAAGGAAGTCTCGCGGCCCCTGCGATCGGTTGTGGTTGCCCCAGACGTTGTAGTTTGTTGCCTGATCAGTCTTTCGCCCTCTGCCGGATCGAGTTATGAGCATGCCCAACCGAGGCACATTGAAGCACAGGGTGTCCTAATTAAAGCCGCGACAAGAGAAAATCGGCCGTATTCCATGTCTGAGGAGATACGTTCGCAGTCATGAGGAAGTCCTCATCGTCTCACCGCGGCCAAGGAACACAGCGAGGACCTCGGTCTCTGGAGCACCTTTTGAAGGTGCTGGGCCAAGGAGAGGTCCGCCGCGTGTATGCCTTTATCGGTGATCAATACCTCACAGATCGGGCGGCCAAGGCCGTTATCGATGCTTTGGTTCCACCGGGAGAGCGCGCGTGGAACTTAGAGCGGTATGACGCCCGTTCAGCGAATTGGAACTCTGTCTTGCATAGCATCAGGACGCCGGCCTTTGGGGCTGCGCGGAAGGTCATTTGGGTCCACAACGTTGAAGTCGTTTCGCGGCGCGAAAATCGGGATGAGTCATTGGAGCACGTTTTGCAGCAGTGGGCCTCCGGGCACACCGTCGAGGCAGCCACGAATCTAGCAGCAATATTGCGAAAGGCTGGCTGGGATCCTCCAGAGTCACACACCATGGGTGACAGCTTACCGGCAAAATATCGCCAGAAGGAGCTCTTCGGTAAGGAACTGGACAAGGCGGAAGCTGACACCGTTCTGCAAATCTTGGAGTTCCTGCGGCACCACAAAGAGGAACTACAAACATCACCGTCAGACCCCTTGGAGCCCGTAGTAGCCTACCTGGAGGAAGCTCCTTCTCTCAAACTCACTCTGATCCTCACTGGGGAGCGGCTAGATCAGAGCAGCCAGCTTTGGAAGAAGATCCAACAAATCGGCGGCGGGATCGTTTTAGAACTCGAGCGCGACCGCTCTGGGGCATTAAGCCGGGAGTCTGCGCACTTTGTCATTCAGGAGGTGCTACGCGACCACCACAAAACCATAGAGCCTCAAGCTCTGGAGCTACTCATCCAGCGCGCAGGCGTGGACACGACTCGGCTCGCAACAGAAGTGGAGAAGCTTTGCCTGGCTGTGGGTGAGAAAACCCAAATTCGAGCAGGCGACGTATCCTTATATTCCACGGATCTTGCTGAAAGCTGGGTGTTTGATTTCACAACCGCACTAGCCACGCGAGATGCGGCACAGGTACTTCACAAATTGCAGGACCTGCTTGATCAAGGTGAGCACCCACTTCGATTGATAGCGATGATTGCCAAGGAGCTCAGAAATTTGCTCTTTGTGTCTGAATACACTGAATTGAATCTTAGGACGTTTTTGTCGGCGAAACAGAGATCTTCTAGTGAAGGAGAGGAGGTCACTCCCGTCCGTCGCCTTCAACCGAGTTCCAGTAACCTACGAGCGGGCGGGGGAAACAGGACCGGCCGAGCCGAACTCCCAAACACGAGCTTGCCGCGTGCCTTTAGTGACTTTCAGTACTTTTCGAGCACTATTCTCACGAAAATTCCTGATGAGGAACTGGCCCTTTTAGGGAAAGTCCACCCGTACGCAGTCTTTAAACGTTTCCAGCACGCGCTACTTTGGCGCTCTCAAGATCTGCGGAAGGCTTTAGTGTCCCTAAGTGCGTTGGAACAACGGCTAAAAGCTGCATCGATGAGCGAAGGACAAATTTTGCTTGAGGGCTTCATCCTGCGCTGGTGTACTAAACAAACGAGCGGTCGAAACGTTTAAACTTCCATTCGTCACTTGGCACCTCGCCGCACGACGAACACTGGGCACGGTGCCAACCGAATCAGGTTTTCAGCAACACTCCCTAGGAGCAAGTGTCTCAGGCCGGTGCGCCCGTGGGTGCAGATCACCAGCAAATCTACATTACGTTCCTTGCACAATGCCACCAGTTCCTCCACTGGATTACCCCAAATCACGAGTGGCTCTACATTGGGGAACCCGGCCAGCTTCTCTTCACGTACTTTTTGCAAAAGAGTCCACGCCCTCTTCTCGATTTGATCCGAACTCTGCCACCGCCCGTGTTCATCGTACAAGGATTCCGTGGGAACATGAATCACGTGTGGCAGCAAAATCTTCCCCTGAGAGAGCTCAGCAAATTGACGCGCGTACTCCAGCGCCAGGTAGGAATCCTCCGAAAAGTCCGTCGGACAAAGTATAGTTTTGAACTCGCGTGGCATTGATGCACTTCCTTTCAACGCGCCAAAGTTGTTTTGCTTACCTCCCACAATTCTCTATGGATGACAAGCGACCACTCGCACCTGCCAACAGGGCCGTGTTGTGTTGGCTCTCTACCGACGGCCAGCAACGGCAAGCAGAGTGCGTGTCCCCCTCCCTCCTCCATCTCGCCCAAAAACTTTAGCCACCTTTTTCCACCCCGATTACCTGGGGGCACTAATTTTCGTTCGGAACTTTTTGGACACCCACGCTCAGACACATCGAGGGAACTTTTGGGACACCCACACTTACGGGTCTCAGCAGAAGAACTTGTGGGAAAGAACTTTTGGGACACCCACATTTTCCGGTCTCAACGCAAGAACTCTTGGAAGCTAGCCCGACACCCAAATTTTCGACGCATGGAGGAACGGGGAACAATCTGGAAAGCAAACTCTTGACCGACACCGAACCTGCAGTCTCTTCTCCATGCTCAACCGAATACAGGAGAGTCACGAATTGGGCGTCAGTCGCATTTGAAGGGCCGACTTGTGCGATTCCGGACTTGCCGCCGGCTCACACACCGAACCCCATTAAACATCGCTCACTTAGCTCAGACCGAGCTTGAGCCGCACCGGCGATAAGACGCCATAGCAGCAACGAACCAGGAACCCCGCGATGGGTCTATTTCCGGACGCGAAAGATTCCCACGCGCCTGAGGGATTCAAGCAAGACCGCGAGCGAAGCGCATGGCTCCCGCGAAACACGTCGCCCCGCATTTCTTCGCGTTGAAGTGTGGCTTTCCAGTTACGAGCACCTAACCTACACAGCGGCGCGTTTCGCCGTTCAATCGGTCAATGTCGTAGAAAGAGAGACGACCCGGGCGCTCCTCGAAATTTGGTCGCCCGGCAGCGTCTACCCCGAATGATCGTGGCATGCCGCCCCAGCTTGCTTCCAAAACCGAGCCCCTTCCTCTTGTTAGTCGCAGGCCGCCCAGAGCCAGTCTCGCACAATGCCCAAATCGATCGAATCGTTGACACCGTGGCCAAGCCCCGGAGCCAGGATGAGGAGAAATTTCATGCGGGACTATGGGGGAAACCAAAGCGCCTCGCTCGAAGAGGCGGAGCGAGAGGCGGGCCACCGTCGGAACGGTAAACAGGCCGCCCTATGCGTAGAATATATACTTGAATGAAACATAAAATCACTGTACACTACATGACATGGCAAGGCCCCGGTTTCAAATTGTTAACCCCCAGGTCACCCCTTATTATCACGTCACCAGCCGTTGCGTGCGGCGAGCCCATCTATGTGGAAGGGACCGTTCAAGCGGCAAAAACTTGAACCATCGAAGGCAATGGCTGGTAGACAAAATCCGCTTCTTATCCAGAGTATTTGCGATGAACGTCCACGCCTACGCCATCATGACAAACCATTATCATTTGGTGGTGGCGATTGATTGCGGACGCGCCCTCAAATGGAGTGACAACGAAGTCTTTGATCGCTGGGGGCAAGTTTTTCCGCGCAGCGCCGAGCGAGCCAGACAAATGCCTCCCGAGGTCCAGCGAGACCTGGCAGCAAAATGGCGACACCGTTTGTGCAGCTTAAGTTGGTTTATGAGGTGCTTAAACGAGGCTATCGCCAGGCGTGCAAACCGTGAAGACGGCTGCACTGGCCGCTTTTGGGAGGGGAGATACCACAGCCAAGCTTTACTTGACGATGCAGCACTGGTCACTTGTATGTGCTACGTCGATTTAAACGAGGTCAAAGCTGGCTTGTCACGATCGCTATCTAGCTCTTCTTTCAGTTCCATCGGGGAACGGCTGAAACAGAAACGCCGCTCGAGCACCAGCGTTGAGCAATGGCTTGTCGGCTTCGGTGACTCCGCCAGTGCCCATCAACCCCCTATGGTCTCGGAGCACGACGGCGAGTCGGCCCGCCCCATCCCAATTGACTTTCAATCGTACGTCGAACTGCTCGAAACCTGCGCGGAAGCATTGCAGGGGCGATCAGAGGAACAGGGTACGCGATGGGCGGCGGTGGCGGCCTTAGAGCGCTTGGGGCTGCATCCCGAGCGGTTCGCGGACGCAGTACAAAACTTCGGCCGGACCTTTCCTACGTGGGCAGGACACGTGGATCGCCTGCTAGCGAATTGCCAGCGGTTAGGGCAGCGGCGATGCCACGGGAGTCGAGCTGCACAGGCGCTCTACCGAAAGGCCGCATGAAGGCCACTTCCCGCAGCACCTACTGCCGTCCATCACAACGGCACGGCGGGATCACGTGCCAGGGGCCACAAGGCACCAGCATAGCTACTGGTGCTTTCGCTTGAATGCCTAAGAGCAAAGCCGAGCACACACATTTCGACGATTTCGATCGAGGTTCGCCCAGAGCGGCTACTGCAGGCAATGTGACCTGAGACTTGCTTGAACTTGGACACCAACATCGACCCAACTGGGCGTTGGACCAGAACCCGCGAAGTCCTTTCTTCCCCGCGCTGATGGCGCAAACATGCTACGGAGGCACAGAGGCGGGCGTGCTCCGTCGCTCCGAGTTCAACTCAAAGGCACCGCGCATTGCGCCGAATGCCAAACATCCTCAAACCGATGAACGAAACCAACCAATTAGGCAACCAATTAGGGAAACCAATTAGGGACACCCACGGAACTAATTACGGACCCCCACGAAAATGCGCACTACATTGGAGATACTCACGAAAAGAGAACGCACTGGACCAACACTCGATTACGGACACCCACAAAGGAAGAAGGTACTGCAGAGCCTAAGATCCTCCCTCGCTCTTAGAGGACAGCCCGAACAGCGTGGATCTCGATCACTTGGCGCCTCCAAGGTCACAGCGCCATCCAGGGCGTATGGCGGCAAGCTGTTGTTACCAAGTACTTGTTAACGGGCGAAACCCCAACGCTCGCATCCTTTCACTGACGGAAAAACTGAACGCGCCACTTGGAGATCCGGCTCCACAGCGCATCCGGTCACGCGAAAAGCTACTGCCGGTGGCTAGATGCCACCGGCTCCACATTGATTAGAAGATGCGGCTCTGAACCAATCGACGAAGTCTCTACGAGGCGGCAAAGCGAGCCACTAAAGACAATTCCAAAGCTAAGAGCCGACGAGCAGGCCACAAGGACGGCACGACGATTGTAATCCGGACCTCCCTGAACCAAGCTTTTGCCGGCCGTTACTTCACAGCTAATTCGCGAGCCTCCCCCCTCCGTCTAGAGAGTCCTGTTTTGGTCAAATGACCGCATTGCTTTCCAAACCGGGGGGCCCGCGGATCCAGGATAAGGACCCGAAGGTCTCCAAAGCGGTCCGGCGTACAAGCGAAACTTAATGTGCGTAAGGCGCACGTTTTCCCGTCGCCCAAATTTCCCCGTAAATAGCGCGAGGTTTTCGACGGTCCTCTCTACTACTGTCCCACGAGGCTGCGATCCCGACGCGGTAATCGCACGGGTACCGGAAAAGACTCGCAAAAACAGGGGCCGCAAAAGACTCGCAAAAACGGTGACTGTCCCAGGAATTCCTTATCGCGCAGTCGCGGCAAAATACCTCGCAAAAGCGGGTGTCCCAGGGACGCACGGAATACCCGTGGGAATGACTGTCCCACCGCTGCACTACACATGACCGCGAAAAAGTGGGTGTCCTGGATGCTGGAAAAAAAGTGGGTGTCCCGGATGCTGATACTGGATGCTGGAAAAAAGTGGGTGTCCCGGATGCTGATACGCGCCCGCCCTGAAGTTTGGGCAGTCTCCCTCTACTCCTGAACTCCCCACAAGATGTTACCTCGAAACGTCCCATCTCGGATTGCGCGAAAACATTGCGGCCAGAGGTCAGGGTTGGCGACCACCATCCCAATAGGCCCCAAACCGAAAACAGCACATTCGTACTGACTCACGTCCACCAACGTCCCGGCACCCGCGCGCCGCGTGTAAAACAAGCCTGCAAGGCTACCAAGCAGTCCAAACGCAGCGCCAAGCAGATCCGCAAACGGTATCGGCCATCCCTCACCGCGCGACGAACCATTGGCCCGCCGCCCGAAAAGCCAGGTATGACCAGACCATGCGTGAAGTGTTGGGGCATATGCTATCCAGTGCCGCAATGGTCCTGTCAGCCCAAAAGCCGTCATACGTACTTGGACCAGCCTCGGGTTAAGATTTTTCAGAAATCGGTACGACAAGCCCCAGTTGGGCATGACCCGCGCACTGAGGTTGTCCGCAAGTAAATCGGCGTTACTGATTAAGTCCAACACTTTTGCTCGCCCCGAGTCCGCTTCGGGAGAAGCCTCGATGGTAGCCTTCCCTCTCCGCAGCGCCGAAAAGATCTCCCCGTGAACTTGCCTCGTTCGCGCCAACCCAGGCGGATCCACCTTGACGACCTCCGCGCCGTACCCGACTAGCCACGAAGTCATGAGTGGCCCGGAGAGCGCATGCGTAAAATCAACGACCTTGACCCCCTGGAGGGCCGCACCCGACGCACCCCGATGATCGGTGCATTCAGGGAGGCTAGCTTGACCCTGGGCGATAAACTGTGCGGAAGGCAACTCAGGCACTGGCGCCAATTCTGGGTGAGCAGCCCGAGAAAAGACTATGGGCAAACGGGGATACCTAAGTACCGACCCGAGAGTCAGTGAAGAACAGTCGAAGAAAAAACGTCGAGCCCGCAACTGCGGATCCGTGGACAATTTTGTGGGGCACCGCACGGCAGCAAACGGAATGCGCCGCACTTGCGCCCACCGCGTGAGCGGAACAGCCCGCCAAGGCTGACACCAGGTGCGCAGAAGGTCAAAAATGGCGTCGGCCCGCGAATAGCGCGTGTACACGTCCCGCAAACTTTCGGCGACGATCCATGCGCCGGCGCCGGCTTCGTAAAGCGCATACGCAAGGGAATCCCAGTTTCCTAGTATGGAAGCGTTGACCCACCCATCACGCGTAGGCAAGCATTGAAACCCTTTATCCCAGTAATGACCTCCTGAGCCAGTCAAGGAACCAATTAAGTCCGTGAGCTCTTGTACAAAGTCCTGAGCTCGCAATTCTTCGAAATATCCTGCCTCGCTCAACAGTCCGGCAACGCAGCTAGCCGCAGCGCGAACCCCCAAGATAAACCTCAATGCAGATAAGGTCCGCTCCCCAAGGCCATTGGCACCGATAGCGACTTCGCAAGGTAACGATGACATCCGGGTAGTATCAATATGAACCCAAAAGTGACGCACGCTCTTAGCGACCATGTCTTCCACAAGGCGCTTATGGGTAGTCCCAAAGTGCGGGCCGGCTGAAGTAATTAGACCATCAACTGATGACCAATTTGCCCTCAGCCACGGTACGAGTTCTGCGTCGTTCCTGGGCAAAGCAAGCGCGGATTTACCCACGCCCCAAAAGGAAAACGCTAGCCCCCCGGTATCGCGCGCGGCACCAGCCGCGCACGGGCCAACGTGCCTAAGTGGGTGTCCTGTACTCTCCTCGACCATCCAAACGGCGGCTCCTAAACCGGCCAACACGCGCCCTGCCACGGCTGCCTCGTAGCCACCCCATTCCAAAACTCGCACCCCGGCGAGTGGCAGTCGACCTACGAATGACATCGCGATCACCCTTTATTACAAGCCGCGATCGCCGTACTCGGCGTTCAGGAAGACTCGGCACCAAATATGTCGTGGACGCATGCAGGAACGTGTCCGAAACTCACCCAGCCCAAAGGCCAGGTTAAACCCATCGGAGATTGGCCGTCTCCCTTCATCCTTAAAACATTTCCTGCCCCCTCTCGCTTTTTTCCGCCCTGCATGGCTTATCGAATCAACGACCTAAACCCTTGCAGACCCATGAAACATGTAAAGAGCGACCAAATCCCTCAGCCCTTTGGCAGTTACGCCGTGACTGTCGCCAAAGGAAATCAACCCGCTTAACTTGTAATGTTCTTACTCGAACCCGCACGCGGGTCGGCCCGCGCGTTGTTACCACCTAAAAACAGCTCGAGTTTGTTCCAGTGAAACATCATGAACCCTCCACCCCTTCAAGCAACTCATCGGTCCCGCTAGAGGGGGGCCGTAAGCAAATCAGGGACGGCAGAGGAACTCTTCCTCGCATCTCGCCTTATCACTAGCTGGAGAAAACACCGTCTCCCCGGCCTGTAAGCCGCCACTTGCCTCCTCCACCTCTCGCCTCTCAAGGTGTCCAAAACACATCCACCCGCGACCTACGTTCCCGAAAGTCGCCCTGCCCGTACACGGGAAACATAAGCAAGATAATTCCAGAGCCAGAATTTCTCAGAGCGGGAGTAGGCCGCCTCAGGGCATGAGAGACCTCCTAACCTCTCGCATCGGTACTATGACGGGTTGTTCTCCCAGAGTACACCCGGCCACGTGCAAAGAACAAGCACGACCAAGGAAAACGGACTTCAATTGTCACGGAATCCGAAAGAAACGGCTCATTCAGGCCGTATAGAAGCTCTTAAAAAACTACCCGCTGAACTACTCGTGCCCGTTGATCCGTCTCCTCATACTTTGATCAAACCACGTGGTCCCACTGCCAGCGAGTTGCCCCAGAAAAAGTGGGTGTCCTGTTTCACCACCAGAAAAAGTGGGTGTCCTGTTTCACCACTTCGCACTCTTTCGCATTGGTATGCGGTATGGTCTCGCAGTTGTAAAAAAGCCCCGTGGAAGGCGGGCATCCGTATCTCGCACGTCTCACTCCGCCGTGAAAAAGTGGGTGTCCCAGTTCTGCCTGTGGGCACGGAGGGAGATGGCAAGAGGTTAGTTGGGCAACGAAGGTCCGATTTTCTCAGCAACAGGAAACCGGTACAAGAGGCTACTGGGGTGCTGCCCAACCGCCTACCACATGCTCTCGCCAGCAGCTAGCGAGTCGCAAAACTGTTGATCGAGCCTAGCGCGCAGTAATTGCCACGAAAGGTTTGAACCGCGAACCCGAAAGTCCGGTAGCCCAGAGCAGGTACCGGGCGGCTCGCGGATCAGGTAACTTAACGTTGGTCTCGGGCCGTTGTGGCCAAATTCGCTGACGCTCCAGCATTCTTTAGCCAGTCGCCCACCAGACGGGGCTCAGCTTCCACCCGGCGCCTTCTTCGGGGGACCCGCTGCAAGACGTTGAGGCAAACTGGCTGCCTCGCCTTGAGGGCGAACCTCTTTATTTTCCAAATTCACGCGCCAAAGCGCAACCTTTTTTTGGTCGCCCTCCGTCCAAAGTAAGGTGACCTCGTACTCGGGACCATCCTTCTGAATGGCGCTCCAACTGAACTCGCCCACGAAAAAGTCGTTCTCCTTCGCCTTCAGCGAGTACGCGCGGATCATATCATACAAAGTCTCGTTGCCTAGGGGCTTACTGTTCTTCACGAGTTCAATGGCGTCATTCTGTTTTTCTGCCCACTTCTCGCCCACAAGCAACGGTGAAGCAACTTGATAAGCGAACCACAGGGCAAAAATACCCAAGCTTCCCCACCCGATAATCGTACCAATGGCACTTTCTTGGTTTGCCTTCTCGCTCATGACCAATGGCTCCTGAAACCTAGCTGGCAATATGCGGCTTTCCATATCCGACCCTCGTCTGGGCTGCAAGGACAGTATTCCGGACCAAGAAGGTCCCTCGCACCTACAACCCCTGTAGGTCGGCAGCAAATCGAAACACGACATTCCGCCTACCACACAGAACAGCCTTACGTCACCTAACGCATTGAACACAAAGGGGAAACAGCAAAGGAACAAACAGGACACCCACGCAACGCAGAACAAACAGGACACCCACGCAACGAGGCGCCATCGAACCCTCCGGGCCGAATACGATGCCCGGGAAAACGGTACCGGCACCGCTCCGCCGAAGACACAAATCGGACAGGCACTTCAAGAAGACCAGCAAACACCAAATGGGGACAAACAGGACACCCACCTCAGAAAGAAGGCCGTCGAACGTTGGCTGACGGGGGTTGATGAGAGCCCGTGGGGGCTCAGTTGGTGGGGGGTTGATTCACCGCGATCCCTTCAGATTGAGCGTAAGCACCGCTGTGACCTGAACGCCCCGCGAAGCAGAAATACAAGGGATGCTAGAGATGCAAACCCGCCGGCGACGGCCCCCCGAACCCGTGCATTGCTCACAGCGTGCCGAGAGCAAACAAAGCCCGCATGGTCGCTGCGAGGTTTGGCCCTGTCTCATTGACCTCGAATCCAAAACCACCTGGTGGCACCACTCTGGCACACGTGGGCAAAGCTGCGCTCGGCTACTCGCTGCGAAGCTGCCCGGGCATCCGGCCCCCGTCTGGCGCGCTCGCTTGCGCTTGCGATACATCGCCTCGTTCCGTGCCCTGCGGCTTGTCCGGCAACGCCCACCGCCAACGACCTGCACCTCCACCCCGGTCGGGCAATGCACGTGTGGAGCGCCAATCTCTGCACCCGTAGCACAATCGTTTCTGCCTTGTGCAACCCCTTGTCCGCGACCACCTCCTCCCACGTACCCTCACTGCCCGCCCCGCCCAAACTCTTTTGCGCCACCGTGGCGGTGCACAGCACCGTGGCACTCTCGGCAGCGTCCGCGGCGTGAATCTCCGCCGCCGCTGCGCTCTCCAAATCCACCCCGCGCTCGGCCTTCTAAGCGCAAGTCGTGCATCCACCCGTTATGCGCCCAATGCGGAAGCCCGCATCGGTGGGCGATTTCCACTCCGAGTTGAATGCCGTCTTGCCTCTCCGCCTGCGACCGAGCCAGCGCAAATTCCCCCCCAAGGATTTCCAGCCTGGCCTCCGGGGCCAACTACCCAAAAACTCTCCCAAGCTCCTTCCCGCACCACAGCACCGCTCTGGAGCGCCATTTCCATTTTCACACAGAACAGCCCAACGAACACCTTCGACAGCGGCCCACAAGAAATATGCGTCCGGCCTAGACAGTGCGCCTCCTCCTCGCTCATACCCCGCCCCCAAAACTCCCCCACCGAAAGGCTCTTTACGCAGCCTCACGCAACACGCAACGGACCCGCTATGCGCCCAGCCGCTCGGAAAACCCCACCAGCAGCCAGCGGAGGCACACTACAGTGAAACACTCCGGTGGCCCCTGTCCTCGCAGAGTACGGAGCACACAGTTTACTATTTACTATCACGCCGATCTAAGCTTCGTTGCTCCAACAATCGGTTCAGCTTCGGGCGAAACGCGCCCCTGAAAGAGCGCGCTAGCTTGGTCGTTGCCGCCCAAATATGCCCCGGCACCGCTGCTCGGCACCTACCCCAACCACGCCCTTACCCTTCCTCAGTCTTGTTCCTCCATCAACTCCTCTACATTGGTCGCGTACAGCCTCCCAAGCCTGATTTCTCAACGGCCTAACGGGGTTCGCACTCGTTGCCAGCGGAGTGGAGGAGAGGCCGTCACGGGGTAAAACGCCCACCCAGGTCACCCTCATGCCATCCGCCGTCTCCTCACAGCCCCGCCTAGCCTCGGGCGGTCTCGAACTGAGGAACAATTCCCTCTCCGTTTAAGTTGAGGACAGACGGACATAGGAGACCAAGGCGAACGTACCGCGGGGTCATCATGTGTCCGAAACGTGGGTGTCCCGTACGGGCGCCTGGAAGCGCAAACATCCTGGCCCGCTCTTCGCGATGGCCGTTGGAACTTCATTGCCAGCTAGAAGCCAACGCCCCTGAGAATTCCTTACCGCCGAGCGGCTGGCCGACGACAAAACGTGGCTGTCCATGATGTTTGCACTGGCAACCGCCGGGCAGACGACAAATGGTGGGTGTCCATCATTGGACCGCGAAACGTGGATGTCCCGTATGGTCACCGCACGCCGAGTCTTCTCCATTGCCTCGGAGACAGGGTCGACCGTGACGATTTGCTCTGACGGCCGCAACGTCCTGCACCACGCCGGGATTGCTCGCTAGGGAAGCGTACGAAAAAAGCTGTCCGCTCGTAAGAGAACACGGCACACAAACGGCACGTCCGCACTCACGATAGAAGGCTGCAATCCATCCCATCGGCGTTCAACCGGACAACGGGAGCGCAAGATCAGAGAGGCTCGAGCGATCTACGTGGCCGGCCTCTCTTTGCACTGGGAGAGGTGACCCTCAAAAAAGTCGGCGTGCTGATAGAGCATCTCGGGGAGAGAAGCGGCAACTATAATACCTCGAACCCAAGGTCGCGGCCCGTAGCTCTTAGTGCCCCAAGAGATTCACTGGGAGCCGTTGTTCGAGAGAATTCAAGGCCGGTGCGCTCTTCCAGCCCCAGCCCCAGCCCTGCCGTGCCAGCGTAGCACTCGCCGCAAGGGAATACCGAACCGAGGCCTTGGAGAGCAGCACCAGGTGCCCAGCTTCGCGCGCTCGGGGGCCGAGCAAAAGCCGCCCACGCGCCTTCTCCCCCAATGGCGGCCGGCATCGCGCCTGTCCACTGGGCGCGACTAGTGCAGGTGGTCCCCCAACCCGGAGGGGGCGATTTCCGGCTGGAAAGCAATCATGCCGGCCACTCCTGCACCTGACCCGCTTGCCGCAGCGCTCCACGCTCGTCGCATGCTCGTCGTGCCCGGGGCTGGTGGTTCCACCGCAACTGAATGCATATGTGCGCCTCCTGACGCACGTGCCACCGGTGGCTGCACAGGTGAAGGAAGTTGCGATTCCGAGCAGCACGTCCCCGCTGCAGCAGAGTTGGTCCCAAGCGCTCGTCCCAAAACACCGGCAAACTGGTAGCAATCACAGGTAGAGCGCACGATGCAGGGGTTACTGTCAATCTTGCCTTGCCGGGCCGCGCTCCGGCGTGCTTTCCTCCGCGCACAACGCCGCGGCCCTTGCGGCAGGCGAACTTCCTTTCGAAAAACCTTGCACTCAATTCTGCCCGAATCCGTGCCAGCCATGCCCCCGCGCTGCGCGGCGCTCTTCAGCAGCGACTCTTGCAACCTTCTTGCGATCCTACTCGGCCGCGCCGCGCCACACTCTGGCCGAGCTTCCCTGGCTCACGGTGTCCAGCGACACCAATGGCAAGACCAGCGCCGGATCCGCGCACGTGCCGCGGCCCCCGAAATGCCCAAGGTTACACGCAGCTTTCCCGCCGCGCACAGGCAGCTCCTCAATGATTTCCCGTCCCTCCGCCACCATTGTCTTGTTCACACCTTGCGCCCGAACCGCAATTCGCGAAAACTGCAAGCAACGGTAGGCGACACGGATCGGTACGACCATCACCAAAACAGGACACCGACCGGAACGGGTTACTCATCGGATACGCCTCGAAGCCCGGTGCCGAGTCAAGGAAATGCCGGCGACAATTGCTTCCGAAAAAAGCCTAAAACAGGACACCCACTTTTCACATCCTCACGTCAAAGGCCTTTCCAAGCCAGCAACGTCCTCCGCCAAACCACGGAGGCTACGATAACCCAGTTCCCCACGGGCCACACAGCAGCAGACAACAATACGGAACAATACGGGACACCCACTTTTTTGCAGTTCGGCGGCTTCGCGGAGGCAAGGGATCGTTGGAATGCGGGCTTTCCACCGATAGAGAGAGCCGGAAGGTATTCCAGAAAGACTGGCAGGGACTCGACGCCCGAACTCCCGGCGAGGTAAACCCCGAGAGCCTCGGATTGCGAGAGCCTACCCTCCTGCGTCTTCGCCTCTGGGCGCAAAAAGTGGGTGTCCCAGATCACTGCCAGATCACTGCCTCCAAGTACCAAAAACGAAAGGTGGGTGTCCCGGATTGTTGAGAACGGCAGGGACTCGACGCCCGAACTCCCGGCGAGGTAAACCCCGAGAGCCTCGGATTGCGAGAGCCTACCATCCTGCGTCTTCGCCTCTGAGCGCAAAAAGTGGGTGTCCCAGATCACTGCCAGATCACTGCCTCCAGGCACCAAAAACCAAAGTTGGGTGTCCTAGATCGTTCTGGATCGTTCTGCTGGATTGTTGGGCTCTGGCCGCGAAAAGTGGGTGTCCCAGATTGTTCTCCTGGCCGCGAAAAGTGGGTGTCCCGGATTGCTCCGAAAAACGAAAGGTGGGTGTCCTGGATTGCTCTGGATTGCTCGTCTTCATGGTTGTAGGGAGCGCCATGCGCTGCAACGCCGTCACAGGACATCCGGTCAGCATCTGAAGCAAGCCGACAAGCCCCCCACGGTCCTCATCACCACCTGCGTGGGAAAACTGCTCACGATCATGAATGCGATGCTGCGGAACAACACACCCCGGAGCGGCAGGGGCGGCCACAAGGGTCGCCCCTACAACTTGCAGGGAGAGACCGGCCGAAGGCCGGGTAAGGCTGGGACGCAATGGCACCCAGCGCGCGGTACGCGGTGAGCGGCGTGAGGCCATTTGGCCGGAACCAGTCACCCACCCTATCGCTCCCCTAAAAGGGAGAGAGGACTTGTTCGAAGGAAAAGTCGACCGAAGCGCTTCGGGCGCCGCAAGGGTCGCCCCTCCGGCTACCAGGAAGAGGTCGGGCGAAAGCCGAGGTGAGGGTGCGGTGGAGCCGCGATCGACGCGTACGTCGGTATTTCCCAACCCCGTGCTGCGCGCGAATCACATCCTCACTCTCTGCGTGCAGCGTGCAGCACACCCCAAGCCAGATGCCACCCGGATCGGCCACGTCACGGCCACGACAAACAGGCTCCTTCTGGCGGCGGCCGCAAACTCGCTCGTCACGTTCACCCGCGATGCCCCACACTAGCCCTAGTCCAAAACGCCACCTGCCCTCCTTGCACCCCGCCCGCCACGGACCCGCAGTTCGCGGCCAAGGTGTGCTGCAAACCGGCTTAAGCTTCAGCGAGCCGTCTCCACCCCTGCCAGCGCAGACCGCATCACTTCCAGTGGGGCCCGCCGACCGGTCCACAAACGAAACGCCTCCGCACCTTGGTGCAGCAACATTTCGGAACCATCGATCGTTTTCCGATCAGCAGCCCGCGCCCGACGCAAGAAGTCCGTCCACCGCCCGTAAATTAAATCGAACGCGACACACTCACGCGGAGTGAGTTCGAACGCCACCGCAGGAAAGGGCTCCCCATGAAGCCCTAAAGATGTCGTGTTCACGACCAGTCGCACTTCTTTTAAGTACCGCGCTTCCACGAGCGCGGAAAAGTCCCGCACCTCCACGTGGAAACCGCCCGACGAAAACTTGCGCCGCAACACCCGGGCTCGCTCCAAAGTTCGATTCACGAGAAGCACCCGTCGGACACCCAACGCCTCCAACGCCACCAACACCGCTCGCGCCGCTCCCCCAGCACCCACAACCACAGCCGTGGCACCCCTGAGCTTTACCCGCCGTAACGCTTGCCGCACGCCATAGACATCGGTGTTGTCTCCGTACAGTCGGCCGCTACGACACACGATCGTGTTCACTGCCCCCACGCGCTTGGCCAAAGGCGACAACTCGTCCACATAACGGCCCACAGCTTCCTTGTGCGGAACCGTAACGTTCGCACCGACGACTCCTAACGCCGCCAAGCCACGCACCGCCGCCGGCAGCGCCCCCGCCCGTACCGGAAATGGTACGTACACCCAGTCGAGCCCGAGTGCCGCGAACGCCGCATTGTGCATCAACGGCGACAAAGAGTGCTCGACCGGATCCCCGATGATACCCACGACCCGTGTCGACCCTCGAACAAAGGGCCACACACCAGCCTCTGGTCGGCGCGACTTGGCACCCGCCCGCGCGGCTGTCATCGCGAGGGAACCCCGAAACCGTGCCCCCTCAAATCAATCGCCCGTACCCTTCCCAGGAGTGGCCAAAGCCGCATGAGCTGCGGCTAGCCGCGCGATGGCAACACGAAATGGAGAACACGACACGTAGTCCAAACCCAACGCATGGCAAAACTTGATCGTGGCCGGATCGCCACCGTGCTCCCCACAAATGCCGATCTTGAGCTTGGCATTCACCGCACGCCCCTTTTCTACGGCAATCCGCATCAAAGCGCCCACCCCGGCAATGTCGAGCGACTGAAAAGGATCGCGCGGATAGATCTCGAATTCACCCACATAACGCACCAAAAAGCGGCCAGCATCGTCACGCGACATGCCCAACGTCGTTTGGGTGAGATCGTTGGTACCAAAAGAGAAAAATTCCGCTTCCTGCGCGATCTCGTCTGCCGTGATCGCTCCGCGAGGCACCTCGATCATTGTCCCGATATGGTAACGCAGCTTGATCTTCCGCTCGCGCATGACCTCTTCCGCCACTCGGCGGACCACGCGCGCTTGCAGTTCCAGCTCCTTACGATGGCCCACCAGAGGGATCATGACCTCGGGCAACACCGGAATCCCCTCTTGCACCACATTGGCGGCCGCCTCGAAGATCGCACGCGCCTGCATTTCGGTGATCTCTGGGTACACGATGCCCAGACGACAACCCCGAAATCCCAACATCGGGTTGAACTCATGCAGCGCCTCTACTCGCTCCCGCACCCGCTCAAAGGGGATCCCCATTTCCGCAGCCAGCGCTCGCTGCCCCTCTTCATCGTGAGGAAGGAACTCGTGCAGCGGCGGATCCAAAGTGCGGATGGTCACCGGCTTGCCCTGCATGACACGAAAGATGGCTTCGAAATCCGCACGCTGGATCGGCAAAAGTTTTGACAAGGCTGCACGCCGTTCTTCGCCGCTGTCCGCCAGAATCATCTGCCGCATGGGGCCAATCTTGCCCTCCCCAAAGAACATGTGCTCCGTACGGCACAAGCCAATCCCTTCGGCCCCGAAAGCAAGCGCCTGCGCGCATTGATCCGCAAGGTCGGCGTTAGCCCATACACCCAGCCGGCGCTCCCGGTCGGCCCACTTCATGAGTTGCGCGAACTGCTGGTAAACCGGGGACGCCTCCGGGGCGAGAGTCTTCTCGACCAGCACGCGCACCACGTCACTTGGCTGCGTAGCAATTTCACCTAAGAACACCTCGCCCGTGGTGCCATCAATGGCAATGGCATCTCCCTCGCGCAGCACATGAGAGGTTCCCGCCACGCGCATCTCAGCGGCGGCGTAATCAATCTGCAACGCCTCACATCCCACCACGCAAACCTTTCCCATCTGCCGGCCGACCAGCGCCGCATGCGAGGTCATCCCTCCGCGCGCAGTCAAAATACCCTCCGCAGCCGCCATGCCCCGAATGTCCTCCGGCGACGTCTCGATCCGCACGAGAATGACTTTCTCGCCGCGCGCCCGGGCAGCCTCGGCATCTTCGGCATGGAAGTAAATCTTCCCGCTCGCTGCACCTGGACCCGCGTTGAGCCCCTTGGCCAGCAACCGATGCTCTGCGATCGCCCGCTGCTTGGCTTCCGGGACGAACGTCGGCCGCAGTAACTGCTCCAGCTGCTCAGGCTCCACGCGCAGCAGTGCTTCACGCGCAGAAATGAGGCGTTCTCGCACCATGTCCACAGCGATCCGCAATGCGGCCACACCGGTGCGTTTCCCCACGCGGCACTGCAACATGTACAGCTTGCCACGCTCGATCGTGAACTCGATATCCATCATGTCACGATAGTGCCGCTCCAAAGTCCGGCGAATCTTGAGAAGCTCCCGGAACGCGCGCGGGTTCTCCTTCTCCAGTGCCGCAATCGGAATGGGAGTCCGAATCCCCGCCACGACATCCTCACCCTGTGCGTTCATGAGAAATTCGCCGTACAAGACGTTCTCGCCCGTGGACGGGTCGCGCGTGAATGCCACACCGGTGCCGGAATCCTCGCCGAGATTTCCGAATACCATGGACTGCACGTTCACCGCCGTTCCCCAATCCTCAGGAATGTTGTTCAACTTCCGGTACACGATCGCACGCTCGTTCATCCAAGAGCGGAACACCGCACCGATCGCTCCCCAAAGTTGTTCTTGCGGATCTTCCGGAAACTCGATCCCCAAGCGCTCTCGGATGGCTTGCTTGAACTCGAGCACCAGCTCGCGCAAATCTCGTGCGGAAAGCTCGGTATCCAAGGTGACCCCGCGCTCTGCCTTCTTCCGCTGCAGGATCGCTTCGAAGGGATCGATTTCGGTTTTCGACTGCGGCTTGAGCCCCAGCACAACGTCTCCGTACATCGCCACGAAGCGCCGATACGCATCGTATGCGAAGCGCTCGTTGCCGCTCAGCCGGATCAGCCCCTGCACGGTGGAATCGTTGAGGCCGAGATTCAGGACTGTGTCCATCATTCCCGGCATCGAAGCCCGCGCTCCGGAGCGAACCGAAACCAGAAGCGGGTTCTCCGGGTCGCCAAAGCGCCGCCCGACAAGCTGCTCCACCCGCGCAAGCGCGCGCTCCACTTCCTCGCGCAAACCGGGCGGATAGGAGTGATTGTGCGCGTAGTAGTACGTGCAAACCTCGGTGGTGATGGTAAAGCCCGGAGGTACTGGGAGGCCTAGACCAGCCATTTCCGCCAAATTGGCGCCTTTGCCCCCGAGCAAATCCTTCATCTGCGCGTTGCCGTCCGCACGGCCACCGCCGAAGAAATACACGTAGCGCGGTTTAGAGGCCGTTCGAGCGCGGGCCTTGGCCAAGGGTGGAGACGGGCGGGCTTGCTTGAGCAACGCCAAGCTTCGAGCATGCACCCGTACACTCCTGGCCCGCGGCGTCACGCTCTTTTTCGCCCGCGCAGCTTTAGCCTTTCCGGAATGTGCTGCCTTTGCACCCGACTTGCGTCCCTTTGTCTTCTTCATACCTCGATCCGCCTCTTGAGTTCTTCCACCAACCGATCCACAGGAATGCGCTCCTGCTGCATGGTGTCACGATCGCGCAAGGTCACGGTGTTATCCTGCATGGTTTGGTGATCTACAGTCACACCGAAGGGCGTCCCAATTTCGTCTTGGCGCCGGTAGCGCCGGCCAATGGAGCCCGACTGGTCGTACTGCACCGTGAAGTGCTGGCGCAAGAGATCCGCAATTTCCATGGCCCGTTCCGGTTGCCCCTCTTTGCGCAGCAAAGGAAACACGGCCACTTTTACCGGCGCGATGCGCGGATGGAAGCGCAACACCACCCGCGGTTCACCGTCAGCCACGTCCTCATCGTAAGCATCTACGAGAAAGGCCAGCGTGGCTCGGTCCGCCCCCGCCGCCGGTTCGATCACGTACGGATAAAAACGCTCTTTCGTTTCCTCGTCGTAGTAGCTTAAGTCTTTCCCGCTGTACTCTGCATGCCGGCGCAAATCGAAGTCCGTGCGGTTTGCAATCCCCTCCAGCTCAGCCCAGCCAAAGGGAAAATGGTACTCCACGTCCACGCAGGCCTTCGCGTAGTGCGCCAATTCGTCACGTTCGTGTTCGCGCAGCCGCAGGTGCTCGCGCCGGATTCCGTACTTGGCGTACCAGTTCAAACGCTCCTCGCGCCAGTAGTCGTACCACTGCTCGTCTTCACCTGGCCGCACGAAAAATTCCATTTCCATCTGCTCGAACTCGCGCGTGCGAAAGAGAAAATTCCCGGGAGTGATTTCGTTACGGAACGACTTACCGATCTGGGCAATGCCAAAGGGAATTTTCTGGCGCGACGTGTGCAAAACGTTGAGAAAGTTGACGAAAATCCCCTGTGCCGTCTCCGGCCGCATGAACACGACGCTCGCCGTGTCCTCCACTGGGCCCATGAAAGTCTTGAACATTAGGTTGAACTGCCGCGCCTCGGTCAGTTCTCCCTCGCATTCGCCCGGATGCTTCGAGGGTTTGCGGGGACATTGCGCGTCCATGAGCTTATCGGCCCGAAAGCGCTCCTTGCATAGCTTGCAGTCCACCAGCGGATCCGTGAACCCCGCAACGTGCCCCGAGGCCTCCCATACGCGCGGGTGCATGAGGATGGAACAATCGATCCCCACGATGTCCGCGCGCCGCATCACCATGTCGCGCCACCACGCTTCTTTCACGTTGCGCTTGAGCTCGACGCCGATCGGACCATAGTCCCAACAGCTCGCCAGGCCCCCGTAAATCTCGCTCGACTGAAACGCAAAACCTCGCCGCTTCGCGAGATTGACAATTTTCTCCATCGTGACGGGCCGGTCCATTTCCGCACCGCATACAGTTGCCCGCCCGCAGATTCAACGTTCGACGATCGCAGCGTTTGCATCGCCGCGTGTTTTCCAGCACAGTGTCCGCTATGCAGCCTTGGTCTCACTTACGCACTGCAGTGCTGGCGAGCCTCTTTTGCGCCGCGCTGCGTCCTTGCCCCACACTCGCAACGGTGCAGTACACGGTGAGCCAGATTTACCGCACCGTTGCCGGCGATGCCGCTGGCGACACGAACGCCGACGGAAGAGCAACGGCAGCCGACGTGATCGCCAAGCTGCAAGGGAGGCGAAATCCCACGGAAGACGGGCCTTTCGGCACCGGATTCCGGCGGTTGGACATCACCAAACCCTCGGAAACCGACCCAGCACAACCCCGTCGCTTACTGACGAGCGTGTGGTACCCGGCCGCGCCGGGAACCTTTCCCACCGACACAAACCCGGGAGGGCAAGCCAACGCTCCCTTCGCAGAGAGCCTCCACCACCCCTTGCCGTTGCTCTTGTTTTCCCATGGGTCGTGCGGCTTCGACCGGCAATCCATTTTCCTCGTGCGCCGCTTAGCCACATGGGGCTTCATCGTGGCGGCACCACCGCACCCCGGCAACACGACTTCCGACTTTCTAACCTGCATGACCCCCGCCGTGCTGGCCGACTCCTTTGTGAACCGACCCGCCGACATCGTCTTCGTTTTGGATCGCCTTCTCGAAGAAAACGCAAACCCCGACTCGTTTTGGTTTGGCCGCATCGACCCCACCCGCGTCGGCGTCATGGGTCACTCCTTCGGTGGACTGACCACCCTGCGCGTGCTGGCCCGCGATCAGCGGTTTGTGGCCGGCCTCGCACTCGCACCCGTAGTCCGGACCATCCAGGATGAAGTCCGTACAATTACCCAGCCGACAATGATTCAAGTCGGAACACTCGATTCGCTCTTGGCCGACGCACGGCTAGGCTACCAGCTCCTTTCGGCCCCGAAAACGCTCGTGGAAATCGAACGAATGACTCATTCGCCATTTTCCGATTTCTGCCTCGAATGCACCCCCACAAGCCTTACCGCCGAAGAGGCGCACTTGTTCGCACTCCGATTCGCGGTTCCGTTCTTGCTCGAACAAGTTGCCAAGAACAACCTCTTTTCTGCTTTTCTGGCACCCGAAGCGACCCCTCCCGGGGCCCGTTATTTGGTCAGCCTCGCTCCCGAAGCAGCGCGTTGAAGAATGGCCGATGGCGTCGGCCGAGCCGCGTGAAGGCTCCATACGCGGTCGCCGACTTCCTTGAACCGAGGCTCGTCGAATCGACCGCATCCGTGGACCGCGCACCGAGCAGATAGTTCGAGCGCCAACGTAAGAAGCTGCGCCACCACGCCAGCGACAGCCAGTCGGTGCCCCTGCATCGCTCGCGGTGTAAGGGAACCCCCATTTGCCCGTTCACGATTGCCACGCACAAATATGGCCGGACCTGCGGGGACAATGGTGACCCAAGACGCGTCGCCTTGGGTGTAGTCGCATCCCTGCAGGCGGATGGAACGGCGATGGCATTCCTCGCCGGTCATGGTTTGCGCCGCGGCGGCGGGTCTGGATCGTGGCTGGCGGCACACACGACACGGGCGGTCCCTGGGCGAACGACGTTGCCCCGTTGTAGGGGCGACCCTTGTGGTCGCCCGCGTCCCTGCTGTGGGTGGAGGGACACCAGTGTAGGGGCACGGCACGCCGTGCGCCTACGCCCTCTGGGCCACTCGCATTCGCTATTCGCCATTCACCGCTCGCCACTCGCCATCTCACCCCACTTTCACCCGGCCTTCGGCCGACCTCTCTTTGGAAAGCGAGGGATGTCTTTTTACCGAACCGGCAACATGCAAGGGGCCACGGGTGAAGAGCGTTTTTCTCTTTCCGTCGCGGAACGAAAAGACGGTTTGTGTGGGGATGGCGAACAATGATAGACGGTGCGCACATGGCGTCGGCAATGCGGGTTGCACTCCTTGTGAGTGTCTGCTGGTTGATGTTGCGAAGCCCAGTTGCTGGGGGTGTATGCACCGGCGACTGCAACAACGACGGCTTGGTGACGGTGGACGAGATCGTACTCGCGATCCGCATCGTGTTGGGCGAAGACCAGGCAGACGCCTGCACGGCAAGCGACGCCAACGGCGACCGGGCCGTGACCATTGACGAAGTCGTGCGTTCCGTACGCGCCCTTTTAGACGGGTGCCCTGGGCCGGTGGTGTACTACGATCGAGACGACCGCCGCCGCACGAACCCGTTCCCGGACGATTTTTGGCTCGTCGAAGATGCCAATCAGCTCACCGGTGTCCGGTTGGATATGCCGCCGCCCGTTGCCACCGCCGACGTCAGCGGCATCTTCCGCATCCTCTTGCGAGAGGCCAACCGCCTCGATGGCTTCAGCCCCATCGCTCATTTTGTGATCGAGCTGAGCGAACCTCCGGATCTGGCTTCGCTCCCTCTCACTCCGAACGAATCGCTCCAACGCGGTCAGAGCATCGCCCTCTTCGACCTCACACCGGGTTCGCCTTCCTTCGGCGAGCGGGTTCCTTTCCGCGTGCTGGTTCGCGACGAGACGAGCGTGCTCGACGTTCGCAGCCATAGCCTTCTGCTTTTCCCCTCCATTTCCCTGACTCCCGGAGGGCGTTACGGGTTAGTGGTCGGCCCGCAACTGCGATCCACCTCCGGGGAAACTTTCCGCCCGACTCCCTTTTTTCGCCGCGTTCTCGGGCCGGAAAAGGCCATCGAGAGTGCCGCGGTGCGCAAAGCACGAACGCTTGCTCGGGAAGTTCTCGCAGTGGTCGCCGAGCGTGAGCCCGAGTTAGCGGCAGCCCCGAATTTGGCCATCAGGATTTCGGTGCGGAGCATGGCCGGCATTACCAGTGATCTTCTGGCGATCAAGGAGCAACTCGAGAGCGCTCCGCCTCCGCAATTCGAAATTACGTCGGTGACCCCGGAAGCATCTCCTGCCAGCGCAGTCGCTGCGGTCGTGCGCGGGATCTGGGAGGCGCCCGACTGGCGCGACGGGCTGTACCTAGCGCGCGATGCTTCTGGCCGCCCCCGGCAAACTCGAACCAACCGTGTGGGCTTTGTGCTGGCGCTTCCGAAGACGAGCCTCCAGCGCCCGGCTCCCATTACCATGTACCAACATGGTAACCCCGGCAGTGCAGAGCGCGAAGTGCCGGCGGAAGCACGAGATTATCTGGCAGGTGCCGGTTTTGCCGTTGCCGGATTTACGGACAATCTCAATCGCGAAGTCAGTGCGGGCGCGACCAGTCAAGAAGACGCCATCGTACGCCAGGTGACGGCCGTGTTTTTCGCACTCGTGCAAGATCGCCGCATTCCCGACTATTGGGTCGAACTGAACGCGGAGCAACTCGCATTCGTTCGCCTACTCCAGAGCCTAGCGTCGCTCGATGTGTTGCCGGTCGGTGCTCCGGACGGCAAGCCAGACCTGGACCCGGCGCTGCCTCTCACCTATGTCGGCATCAGCCAGGGGGCAAACTACGCCCCAGGTCTCCTCCCCTATGCCCCAGAAATCGCGGCCGCAGCGCTCGTGGTGGGGGGTGCGCGCTTGACCGAAACCCTCATCCACCAGCGCCCGGACGATTTTGTCCGGCTGCTCGGGCAGGTGTTCCCCAACATGACGCCCGCCGATGTTTGGACGGCTATGTCACTCTTCCAGCATGGGTTCGATCGTCAGGACGAACACAATCACGCTCGCTTCTTGTATCGCGAACCGATCGAAGTGTTGGGCACGCGCAAGAAGCCCAGCGTATTGCTCACCGAGGGGCTCGACGACTCCCTCGTGCCCAATCACACGACCGAAGCGCTCGCGTGGCTCATGGGACCCATTCCCCACCTCGCTCCCGTGCAGCGGCCAGTGCCGTTCTTGCGTGTCGTCGAGGGCCCGCTGCAAGGCAACATCGAGGCCCGCACGACGGCTGCCTTTTTCCAATTCGTCCCCACGGGCACTCCCGGCTTGCCGCCGACACCGGGATGCGCTGCTTTGCCCCCGGCCATTGGCGGCGAAGGCCACTACTGCGCTCAAGATGCGGCCGAGGCGCGGCGCCAACGTATCGAATTTCTCCGGTCTGCTTTGGAAGGCGGCGCTCCGCGCATCATCGACCCGCTTGCACCTTAGGGCAGTGCGGCCACGTGCTCCGCGTTGGGCCGCGGAGACATGGAGAAGCCGCAACAGCAAGTGCCAATGCTTTCGCGGCGAGCCGCCGGGGCATACGGGGCCGGCCACAGGGGCAGCTTGGCCGCATCCATCCTGTGGCAAAACCCTCCGCTTGCACCCCGGTCTTCGGGTGAGGCCGAGAAAAGCTGGCGGGGAGAGTCGAACTCCCGACCTACTGATTACGAATCAGTTGCTCTGCCGACTGAGCTACGCCAGCGCGCCATCACAACAGCGTAGCCCTGCTAGTGAATTTGCTCTTGGCTGTCCAGTCACCGCCCCGCGGGATCCAGGAGCGCAGAATCCAATACGGGACACCCACTTTTTGCGGCCGGGGGGCAGCCACAAGGAATCCAATACGGGACACCCACTTTTTGCGGCGGGGGCAGCCACAAGGGCGCCCGTATGGCCCGCGCCACCATGCCCCAGGGGACCCACAACAAAATGCACAACAAAATGGACACCCACTTTTTGCGCCCACCCACGAAACGGCACCCACGAAACGGGACACCCACACTATGGTCCGATGTGCAAGGCCACGGGAAGGCACAATGCCTGCCTCGACGGGCTGGAATCTCAGGGGCGTGAACAACATGGACACCCACTTTTTAGGGCGCCCAACAAAACGAACACCCACCTGTGCGGCCAACAAAACAAAATGGACACCCACTTATTGCGGCCCACCCACAAAACGGGACACCCACACTATGGTCCGATGTGCAAGGCCACGGGAAGGCACAATGCCTCCCTCGACGGGCTGCAATCTCAGGGGCACAGGAGGGGACAGGCACAGGGGCTGCCCCTACGCGCTGTGGAGGCCGCTCTGCCGGGCGACAGCGCCTGTCCCCGACAAAATGGACACCCACTTTTCGGGATCCATGCTTTCTCGCCCACGGTTGACGGGTTGTTACCCGCACTGCTCACGATTTCGCACCTCGGGGGGGCCAAATCTCCGGATCAGTTGATGAGCTGCTCTTGACTCACACCGGGTTCGCGAGGCGAAACATGGGGAGGTATATCCCACCCCCCACGAGCACGAAGGTCGCGATGACGGGCATTCCAATCCGAATCTCGCCCGGGGCAACATCCAGCAGCCGACTCACGATTTTCGGGCCTTCCACCAGTCGCACCAACACAACGGCATATGGCACTTCGGCAGCAAA
Organism: Candidatus Binatia bacterium; assembly: GCA_026004215.1. Classification (GTDB taxonomy): domain Bacteria; phylum Desulfobacterota; class Binatia; order HRBIN30; family HRBIN30; genus HRBIN30. The sequence continues at coordinate 158,647 of BPIR01000004.1, read as the reverse complement.
GGCCGGGTGGTAAACCTGATGCATCACGACGTAGCTCCATACCTCTCCCCGGCCACTCACGCTCTCCCACGCGAAGTTCGTCGCCAGGCACTCCGGGCACACGGGCCGCGGGGGAAAACGAAAGGCACCGCAGTTCTGGCAGCGCGGAACGCCCAGCACTCCACGGGCGGCGGCTTCGAAGAATGGGGCCCATTCCGGTGTTTGTGGCGGTAAGGGTTTTGCGGTCGGTTCTGGCACGCTCAACGCTCCCTGCCGAGGATTGTCGTAGAGTGCGTGGACAACACCCCGCCATTGCCGCTGACCAAGGCAACGGTGGCATCCGGCACCTGGCGGGCGCCACCTTGGCCACGCAGCTGGATCACGGCCTCCGACAGCGGCGTCATGCCCCACATATAAAAGGAGGAAAGTTGGCCGCCGCCCGTATTCACCGGGAGTCGGCCCCCCGGGGCAGTGTGTCCCGCCGCAACAAACGGTCCAGCTTCGCCTTTTCCCACGAAGCCGTAGTCCTCGAGTGAAACAATGACCGTGAAAGTGTAGCAATCGTAAAGCTCCACCACGTTCACTTCCGCCAGGCTGATTCCGGCCATCGAAAGCGCCTGTCGGGCTGCGAGTGGCGCGCCCGTGGATAGCGTGTCCACCGGATCGCCGCCCGGATGACCTTGGCCGACGCCCAGTACATATACCGGTGGCTGGCGCAAATCTCGGGCGCGCTCCGCGCTCGTTAAAATAACCGCCAGGCCGCCGTTGGAGACCAGGCAGCAGTCGTACAAATGGAACGGTTCGACGATCCAGCGGGACGCGTGGTACTCCGAGAGTGTCAGCGGCCGGTCGTAGTACTGCGCCAGTGGGTTGCGATTCGCCCACTGGCGCTGGGCGACGGCCACAGCGCCGAGGTGATCCTGGGTGAGGCCATAAACGTGCATGTACCGCCGCGCGATCATGGCGTACTGGGCCGGGATACCGAAAAAGCCGTAGGCAGCCTCGAAGCCGCGCGCAAACGCGTATGTATTCGCTGAGCCCGACGGCCGTTCTTGGATCGAGGTCTGTGGTCGCTTCGGCGGCTTGAGCGGCGCATCGGAAAACACGCACGCCACTGTGGAGCAACGGCCATTAGCGATCGCTTCTGCCGCATGCGCCACCATTGCGCCGGCAGTCGCCCCGCCGAGATTCATGGTTGCTGAGAGAGTCAGGTTCTTCAGCCCCAGTGCCTGCTGCAGTTGGAATGAGCCCATGCTCGCCTCACCCCAACTCAAACCTGGATTCAGCAGCAGGCCGTCAATGTCGTTCTTGCTCAAGCCCGCATCGGCCAAGGCAAGCTGCACGGCTTCCACGGCGAAACCCACATGGTTGGTGTGGAATACCTTGCCTTGGGGGGTAATCCCGAGGCCTACAATGCATGCTTTGCCGCGTAACGAATGCATCGAAGCCCCAGGGTGCCACGATAGCGCCGATGACAAAAGGGGGGCGTAGGTTTACCACCCTTGTCGGCTTCGGGCTCTTGTGGTCTCTTGCCAACCGACTCACGACCAGGAGACGAACGATGCCGCACGTCGACGTTGGTGATGGGATTTCGTTGTACTACGAGCTCTACGACTTCACGCCGCCCTGGAAACCAGGTCGGTCACCAGTGGTGTTTTTGCACGGTCTCGGCGGCGACCGGCGCCAGTGGCTTTTCCAAGTGCCCTGGTTCAGCGGTTCGTACCCGACGGTGGTCCTCGACTTGCGCGGCCACGGACTATCCTCTCGGCCGGCTACTGACTTTACCGTTGCGGACATGGCCCGCGACGTCATCCGGCTGACGCGCAACCTAGGCATCGAACGGGCGCATTTCGTCGGCCTCTCTATGGGGGGAGTCGTTGCCCAGCAAATCGCGTTCGATTTTCCGCTGGTCGTTGCCTCGCTGGTGCTGGCGGACACGTTTGGCCGCCTGCCCGAGGCAGCGCGAGAGATGGCTCGCTTGGCACTCGAGCGCATGGAGGGCCAAAGCATGCCCGAGATTGCGCGCGAGCGCATCACCAATGCGTTTTCCGAAGGCGTGGACGTCGCCATGCGCGAGTACATGATCGAGCAGGTGGCAAAAAACGATCGGACCGCTTACCTGCGGGCAGCACGTGCGACCTTCGAGTTCGATGGGAGCGAGCATTTGCCTAAGGTTCGCTGCCCGGCTCTCGTCGTCGTCGGTCGGGAGGACCGTGTGACCCCGCTTCCCTTGGCAGAAGATTTGGCCCAGCGGATTGCAGGAGCGAAACTCGTGGTGATCGAAAAGGCCGGCCACATCTCGAACATCGAAAATCCCTCCGCCTTCAACCACGTGGTGCTCGACTTCCTCGGGCAATTGCCGAGCTAGCGTGCCGCAGTCATCAGATTGGCAAGGGCGAGTGTCCAACACCGACTTCCTACGCCGGCAAAGCCACCCTGCCCGCCGCCGATAAAGTGGGTGACCTGTTTCATGCTGTTCGACGCTGTTTCATGACATACAAAGAATGGGTGTCCATTTTGTCAGAGGACACGCGCTCTCACCCGCCGGAATGGTGGCGCGGCCCGTAGGCGCAGCACTTGTGCCTCCCCCCCTGACCTCGCGCGCCCGATCCTAACGTGGGTGTCCCGTTTCGTGGGCGCGTCGCAAGAAGTGGGTGTCCATTTTGTTGCGTGCGGCAGAAAGTGGGTGTCCCTTTTGTTGTCCTCACAGCACGGCGCACTGCTTGCGCCGGGCAATTGCCGAGCAGCTAGGCCGGGCGGCAGTCATCAATTGGTAAGAGCGGGGCTCCAATACCGACTTCCTACCTGTGAAAAGCCACGCTGCACGCCCCGCCGATAAAGTGGGTGTCCTGTTTCGTCCTGTTCCGTCGCTGTTTCATCTGTTTCATGCTCCTGTTTCGTGCTGTTTGACCCTAACGTGGGTGTCCCGTTTCGTGCCGTTTCGTGGCCTGGAAAAAGTGGGTGTCCGTTTTCTTGCGGGTGAATGACCTGGTGCAGTTCTCGAACGACGTGGATCTCCGTACTGGTGCCGTGCCGCGGCTGTACACTCAGGGCGATTTACTCCTGCCCTCGAAGACCAGGCCGGTTGCCGTTGTCCGCGATGCCACACTGGCCTTCGACGTAATGGGGATCGAGGGCCGGCTGGGTCCTCTACCTGGGTCCGCGCTTTTCAGCGACCTGCCCGGCTTTCCCTTCATTTTGGGCACCCGATCCGTTGTGATCGGAGCGGACTCGGTAGACCTCCAGGCAATCGCCTTCGTCGGCTCGCCCGGGGTCTCCGAATTGGCGCGACTGGAAGCAGTCGTACGCTTCGGTGCCGACGACTGCCCTCGGTTGGTCCGAATGCGCGGACTCGCCGGCTACGTGACCCCCAGCATATCGTTCGTAGAGATTGACGGCCAGTACGACTGCGCGGCAAGCCGTTTCCATGGTCGGGTTGTTTGTCGCTTCCCATTCACGGATCAGCCTTCGTTCATCGGCGAGTTTGGGGTGGAAAGCTGTGGATTCAACCGCGTGGACCTAACGCTCGGCAATATCCGCGGCGAGGGCATTACAATCACGCCGCCGGTCGTGCCCGTGCGGCTCAAAGCGGGCCGCGATTTGGTGGTCCGCCTGGAACATATCTGCGATCGCGATCCGTTCTTGATCTACGTTGGCACTCGCGCCACCTTGTGCATTGATGCAGGTTTAGAGTGTGTTTCAATCCGAGGCGAGTTCTTTCGCGTCGCCGATCTGGGCCTCGGGTATCAGCACCCGTACAACTTCGATATTCGTGGCGGCACGGCTCAAGTGCTCGGCTTCCCCGTCGCCGGCCTGCGCGGGCGTTTTCAGGGGAACCAACCACCGATTGGCATGCTGCTCCGTGGTTACGCCACTCTGGCCGCATTTATGGAAGGGAGCGCCGACCTTGCCTTCAGCTTGTCGCGTGCTTTGGTGTACGGCACCATTCGCGGCGCACTGCAAGTGCCGGCGTTTTCCTGCGATCCGGTGAACATCCTTTGCAAAGCCGTTCGCGCAGGCCTGACCGAACTCGCAGGACCGCTACCTGCCAGATTCGCCAACGCCACGCTGACGATCACCGCCAGGGCGGCAGAAGATAGTTGGAGCGGAACCGGGCAAGCCGAGCTGAATGTGGGGACATGGCCTCTCGTCGTACTCGTGCAGCTCGCGGACGAGGGTGCCACTCTTCAGCTAGGTGTAAACTACTCTCAGATGTACTCGCTAGATCTGGGCTTCAGCACGCGACAGGGTGGACCCGACAATGGCACCATGGGGACACCCACTTCAATGTCGCGCGCGGGGCACTGAGCAGCCACGAGGGTCGCGGGCAGCCACAAGGGCTGCCCCTACGGGGTGCGGGGCATTCTGCCGGGTGACAGCGCGCGCCCCGCAGCAAAATGCAGCAAAATGTGCAGCAAAATGGACACCCACTTTTTGTGGGCTGCAAAGCGGGACACCCACCTTATGATCAGGGTGCAAGACGAGGGGCAGCCACGAGGGCCGCGGGCAGCCACACGGAGCCGCCCCTACGACGGGCCACGGCTCCGGGGCATTCTCCCGGCTGATGACATGCCCCGAACAAAATGGACACCCAGGTTATAGGGAGCACCCAACAAAATGGACACCCACTTTTTGTGTTTTTGTGCCCACTTTTTGTGGGCTGCAAAGCGGTACACCCACCTTAATGATCAGGGTGCAACGCCAGGGGCAGCCACCAGGGCGGCGGGCAGCCACACGGGCCGCCCCTACGACGCGCCGCGGCTCCGGGGCATTCTCCCGGCTGATGACATGCCCCGAACAAAATGGACACCCAGGTTATAGGGAGCACCCAACAAAATGGACACCCACTTTTTGTGTTTTTGTGCCCACTTTTTGCAAACAAAACGGACACCCACGTTATGGCCGGATGTGCAGGGCAGGGGTGGAGGGTGGGTGCACCGGGGAATTCGGCGGGTATGCAAACAAGGCCAGGGAGGTGCGCTAGGTTTCCTCAAGTTGGCCAACCTCAAAAGAAGTTGGTCAATGCGCTCAAATGGCAAACAAGGTCGGGCAAGTGCACTAGGTTCACTCAAGAGTGGCCGTAAACATGATGCGCAAGTGCCACGAAGGCTGGAGGCGCCGTGCAACCGGGACGTCCTCAGGGGCCACGACCAAGGGCAACGTTGCCCGCCTTCAACGCCTTCTCGCTCGGGTCGCGGCTTTTCGCCGGCACGGCACGGAGGATCAGGGTCTGCCACGCGCGTTCAGCCGTTCCCAGAGAGGGCGATCCAAATCGGCGGCTGCAGCCGTAAGTACCGATTGGAAAAGAGCGCTTGGCATCCCCCATCCGTGCTCGAAATGCATTTCTTCCGCGACGATTCGCGGAATCGCCCCCCCAGTGCGAGGCGAATTCCGGCAGCAGCGCGTGGTTGAGGAGAGGGAGCGGTCGGGCGGGTAAAGTTGCGCTCGCGCTATCGGCGCGGCTGAAACTCCAGCTAGTCTTCGGTATTTCCCAAACGAGGCGGTGCGGCGGCAACGCCCCCTCAGCGATCTGACCGATGTTGGACCTAACTATAGTCCTCCTCTTCGTTGCGTATAGCGTCGGGGCTGGTCTTCGGGCCCGGGCTCGAGCTTCAGAAGGGCTAGAAGAATACTTCCTCGCGGGCCGTACGCTACCGGGCTGGAAGGCTGGGATTTCCATGGCAGCCACACAGTATGCTGCAGACACGCCCTTGTTAGTGGCCGGTTTGATTGCCACGAGCGGCGTGTTCTCTCTTTGGCGCTTGTGGATTTACGGCATCGCGTTCTTCGTTCTAGGGTACATTCTAGGGCCTTGCTGGCGGCGCGCCGGAGTCCTGACCGACGCCGAGCTCGTAGAGCTCCGCTATAGCGGCCGCGGTGTCGCGGCTTTACGGGTGCTCAAAGCTCTTTACTTCGGCACGCTGATCAACTGCACCGTGCTCGCCATGGTTTTGGCAGCAGCCACGCGGATCGCCGAGGCATTCCTGCCTTGGCACGTGTGGCTGCCGGGGTTGCTTTACGATCCTTGGCGAGTGGCAATCACCCGTGCGGGCTTCGAGATTGCCTCCGGTGTCAGTGGTCTCGATCCGGCGACCGCCACGGCAAACAACGTGTTGAGCTTGGCCCTAATTCTGCTGTTCGTGACCCTCTATTCGACCACCGGCGGGTTGCGCAGCGTTGTGGCCACAGACGTCGTACAGTTCGCAACCGCAATGATTGCAACGGCGATTTACGCGGCGGTCATTGTCGCCAAAGCTGGGGGCTGGGGCAGCCTCGTCACCCGCCTGGTGCACCTCTACGGCGAACCCCGTACCGCGGACTTACTTGCCCTGACACCCCCAAGCGAAGTGCTCGGTCCGTTCCTGCTGCTCATCGCGCTGCAGTGGTTGTTCCAGATGAACAGCGACGGATCCGGGTACCTGGCGCAGCGAGCGATGGGTTGTCGAAGCGACCACGACACAGTCGTTGCCGGACTGGTCTTCTCCTGGGCACAAATTGTTGTCCGCAGCTTGCTGTGGCTTCCGATCGGTGTGGCGCTGCTGGTGGTGTACCCCATGGAGCCCTCCGCGGTCACGGACGAGCTAGCCGCGGCCCGAGAGTACACGTTCGTGGCTGGCGTGCGCGACACACTGCCCTTGGGGATTCGCGGCCTGATGCTCACCGGTTTGCTTGCGGCGCTTGCTTCCACGGTGGACACGCACCTCAATTGGGGTGCAAGCTATTGGGCCAACGATTTGTACCTGGGTATCGTGCAGCGGCGCTGGCTGCGCCGCGAGCCTCACCCGCGCGAGCTTGTTTGGGTGGCCCGTTTGTCGAACCTCGTCATCGTGGCAACGGCTCTCGCCATCATGGTGCAGCTTGGTTCGATCCAAACTGCCTGGCGGCTGAGCTTGCTCTTTGGCGCGGGTATTGGCTCTGTGCTGCTGTTGCGCTGGTTTTGGGAGCGGATCAACCTGGCAGCCGAAGTCGCGGCCGTTGCGGCATCGATGGTCACTGCTCCCGTGGTGATCTTCTGGGCAGAGCCCAACTTTGGCCTGAGTGACGGGGGCAAACTCGCAGCCATGGCGTTGATTTCGACGGGCATAATCGTGCTGGTGGCACTTTGGTCCACGCCAACCAACCCCGACGTCCTCTTGCGCTTTTACCAGCGAGTGCACCCGCCTGGCTGGTGGCCGCGCACCGCGCATGCGGCGGGCGAGCCACGCTCGGCCCCGGTGAAGCGGCTCTTGCACGGTTTGCGCGCCGTGGCAGCGAGTAGTGTTGCGCTTTATTTGGCTCTGGGCGGCGGCGTACGCTTGCTCCTTCCACCTCCCGGGGCACCACGCTGGCCGGGCATGATCGCGTTAGCCGGCTCTGCGGCAATTGTGTTTTTCGGCCGCCGATGGGTGGCCGTAATGCTGAGGGACGTGCGCGACTAACTGTTGCGGGTTCAGCGTTGCTGGGACACACGGGGCCAAGCCCGGCTGTTGCCTGACACGCACGGGTGCACACCGAGGGCCGTTCCGAGCCAAAAACCGGTGACCCGAAGGGAGCGAGCCCTGCTCTTTCGCTACTAATGCGCTCGCCCCCAAAAGTGGGTGTCCCTTTTTGTTTCCGCTTTTTTCGGAACGTGGGTGTCCCTTTTAATTTCCTTTTAATTTCGTGTTCCTTTTATTTTTTTGGGGGCGCTGATCATCCGGACGACTGCCTCGAGGCGTGGCCCGTCGTAGGGGCAACTCTTGTGGCCCCGCGTGCCCTTGTGGCTGCGCACAGCCCTCATGGCCGCCCCCGGGCTGTACGCCCGAAACTAAAGTGGGTGTCCTGTTTCGCTGTTCTGTTTCGCTGTTTCGTGGGTGTCCTGTTTCGCGTCGTTTCGTGCTGTTTCGTGTTTCGCGCTCTCTGGCCCGGTGAGCCGTCGAAAGTGGGTGTCCCCAAAACCGGGTCCGACACAAAAGTGGGTGTCCCAGGAACTGCCAGGAACTGCTGCCAGAAACTGCTGTTTCCTGGCGCGGTGAGCCGTCAAAAGTGGGTGTCCCAAAAACCGGGCCCGACACAAAAGTGGGTGTCCCAGAAACTGCCAGAAACTGCCAGAAACTGCCACCAGAGACTGCCAAAAAGTGGGTGTCCCAGAAACTGCCGGAAACTGCGCTCTGGTGGGGTGGGCCGTCAAAAGTGGGTGTCCCTTTTGTTCCGTAGGGGCGGGTTGGAAGCGATCCCCTACGAACGGGTGGCACAAGCGACGCGGGGCTTATCGTGCCACGGGTTCTCGTCCAGGCCATGCGCCGTCATCCCACAAGTCATCCCACAAATTGCTGCCAGCGGCCTGTGGGATAGCCCTTGGGGCTGTATCCCTGACCCTGACGGCGCCCAATGGCCTGCATTGGTCTACCTCAGCCGAGTTATCTGCGTGCGGGCGTGGCCGCCGCTCGTCACTCCGCTAATGCGTCGAGGAATGCCAAAGTGGCCGCAGCGGCGTTCCGCGCGGCGAGCCGATAGTATACGAAGAATTGCGCAGGAAACCCTGGGAGCCCGAGCGGATCTCCGGCACCGTCGGAAACTGCACGGAAGGCAATAAAGGGAAGCCCCCGTTGCAGCGCAGCTCGGGCAATCACGGCGGTTTCCATGTCGGTAACTACTGGCTGCTCGGCCAAGCGCGTAAAACCTCCACCTTGCGGTTGCATTCGCAACCCGGCAGTGCCCGGGATCGGCTCCAAGGGGTCTACGTCGCAGCCCAACACTTCACCGCCCCCGCGCTCACACGGAGCCGCTCGACCGCCAAAAGGATCGTTCGTGCTCCCCGCACCTCCAACAATCAACGCCGGTTGCCTGCCGAGGCAGACAGGAGGGGCCGTAGGACGATCGGGGATTTCGGTGCACTCGTCGAAAGCCAACTGCGATCGCTCCCCGAGGCTGCGGGCAACAGTCAACCAGCGGCCCTCTACCGGAAATTCACTCCCGTCCGGCAAGCGCCACACCCCAGGCACCACGACATCGCCGATGCGTTCCCGGCTGCCCGCTACGCCGGAAACAACCACGCCGCTAACTTCGAATTGCTCCAATAGCACCTGCATGGCGTTCTCCGCGTTGACCATGCCCACGCCGGTAACGAGCAGAACGACCTCCCGTGCACCCAATTGACCGCGACGCAAGCGCCAGCGCTCGACCACTCGCGACTCCGCCACCTGTACCCGCGCGACAATCGGGGCCATCTCCGCCGGAAGGGCCGAAACAACAGCGATCGGCGCGCGCCGCGCCGCTTCGCCGTCATCTCCGCAGCCTCCAAGCAACGCGGGCAGCACGAGCGTCGCAATCCACGCGTATCTCGCACCTTCGCTGCGCGCCCTGGTGGCACCACCGGCCTCGCGGACGTGGGGGCAGGAGGCGCGCTCCGCCGTCAAGGCCTGACCCCTGCGGCAAATTCGATGTACCATGCCATCACGGCCTCACCCCAATAGAGAGCCACCACCGCACCCAGCGCCAGAAACGGGCCGAACGGAATAGGCACCCCGGGATCGGCACGTCGCAAAGCGATGCGTCCACCCCCGACAAGCGCCCCGGTGAGCGAACCCACGAGCAGCGTCACCAGTACGCCGCGCCAGCCCAAAAACGCCCCAATCATCGCCAAAAGCTTGATGTCTCCACCGCCCATGCCCTCCTGGTTGCGCACCCACTCGTAAAACACCGCCACAGCCCACAAGAGTCCACCACCCAAAAGCACACCCACGACGCGATCGAGCAAACTCGGGCCCCAACCGGCCAAGGCGGTCGCGAGCCCGATCCCAATGCCGGGAAGGCTCACGACATCGGGAATGATTTGGTGATCCAGGTCAATAAAGGTCACGACTACCAGTGCTGCCGTCAGAGCGGAGGCCACGACCGCCCAAGCGGTGACTCCGAACGAGACAACGTTGGCCACACACAGGGCACCTGTCAGGAATTCCACCAGCGGATAGCGCCAGGAAATTGGTTTCCCACACGCGCGGCAGCGCCCGCGCAGCCAGAGAAAACTCAAAATGGGCACGTTATCCCAAGGGCGAATCGGTGTCCCACAGTGCGGACAAGCCGAAGGCGGGAACACGATCGACTTGCCTTGCGGCAGGCGTGCAATGCACACGTTCAAAAAACTGCCCACGGCGCTGCCCACCACAAACGCCAGCCCCAGCAACCAGGGATCGTTCATTGTTCGCTGGTCCCCCCGGAGCTCGGCACCCGCGCTCCCTTTCTCGCCTCCAGCTCGGACAACAAATTGGCGGCTCGCGTGAATGTGGGATCGCGGTCCACAGCCATGCGCGCCAACGTCTCGGCGCGCGAAACATCGCCGCGATCGAGCCACGCCAAAGCCAGCAAGTAGTGCGCCGGGGCTGCCCACGGGTGCCGCTCGACCGCACGCGCTCGCGCGCTCACATCGTCCCGGAACACTTCGGCGTACCGCGCGCCTTCCCCAGCAAGCCAGGCACACCACATTCCCATCGCGGCAATGAGCAGGTTGCGTCCCGCCTTGGCATGAGCACGTTCCCGCGCAACCATCCAGGAGCCGATCCACAAGCAAAATCCTATCATGGGCAGATAGAGATAACGGTCCGCCCGCACCACCGCGATCGGCACGATGTTGGCGACCGGCAACAACGCCACCACCATCCAGCCGACACAAAATGCCGTCCATCGCGCCCGCTCGCGGTACAGCCACGCGATCGCGAAAAACGCCAGCAGAGCTGCGAGCGCCACGTAGCTCATCGCACCGGCAATTTCGCTGCGGCGATAGTAGTAGGCCGGCGCAAGATCGGTCGGAGCGAACAGCGCCGCCAGGTATTCCCACCACACTCGGCTCATCACCAGTGCGGACATCCATACACTCTCTCCGTGCGGGGCTTTCACCACGGTCCCGAGCTTGGCGTAAACACTCACGGCCGCGGCTGCGAGCGCCACCACGCCGTACGCGATCTTGTCCCGCCACTCGAACTGACGCCGCTCCAGCCAGTCGTACAACAACAACAGCAGCGGAAACACGACCACGCTGGACTTGGATAGGCATGCCGCCGCGAAGGCAGCCACACCCAAGGCATTCCAGACGGCGAGTTTCGTGCCCACGTACCGGCGGTAGGCGAGCAGGGCGAGCAATAAGAATACCGCAGACAACAGAGTCTTGCGCTGAGCGACGATGGCAACGGCCTCCACCTGGACCGGATGAATGGCAAACACCAGCCCGGCAAACACGCCGCCTACAGCGCTTTGCAAGGTTACCGTAGCCCATCGCTGAACGAGCAGTGCGGCCGCAAGGTGCAGCAGCAAATTCGTCGAATGGTAACCGCGCGGGTCGAGCCCCCATGCCTGATAGTCCAACAAGAACGACACCATGGGTAGCGGCACATAGTCGTACAGGTAAAAGCGGTCGAAACACATCCAGAGGCGCTGCCACGACCATGGTCCCACGGCTTCCACTTCGGTGACAAAGCCCGGGTCATCGAAGCCCACGTTAAGGAATCCGTGGTGTACCACGGAATGCAACGCGGCGAGACCGGCGAGTACGATCAGCGTACTCCCGAACCAGCTACTGAGTCGTTGCCCGCCACATTCCCGGGTAATCACAAAAACTCACGCCGCGAAAACAAGGCAAGGCTCGCCACAAGCAGCAAGACGACATAGCTGAGCGCGTACGTACCTGCCCAAACGTACAACGACAGCGGCAATGCCTGGCCGGCAATAATACGATCGGCCACGTAGAGTTGGTCCAAATGCGGCAACAGGTAGTGCAATACCGTGGCCACCCATTGCAGCGCGGATGGGAACTCGTCGCTCTGGAAATGGGTCAGCCACGAAGCGGATCGCCCCGCAATAAACGCCGCCACGGTAAACAACCCAGCCAAGGCCGGCGTTACCACCACAGTGCTGAAAAACACGGCAACAGCCGCCAGGATGGCGATTTCTCCCACCATGGCGAGAATGGCCGGCACGAGCTGCCAGTCGGGCTTTCCCTCCAATGCACCCAGCACAAGGAGCACGGCGCCAGCCATCCCGAGCATCATCACCAATAACGTCGCCATCAGACCAAGGTATTTGCCGACCAAGAATTCGGCGCGAGTAACGGGTTTGGACAAAACGTTGTAAATGGTGCGCCGCTGCAGCTCGTTATGCACCATGGTCACACCCAGCACGACCGTGGCGGTCACCCCGAATAGAGACAATCCCGCGAGGGCAAAGTCCTTCACAAACTTGATGCTATCGCCCAGCGATACGGCCCCAAACGCACTCGCGATGCCAATGAGGAGTGCAGCAAACAACATCACGGTATAGAGCACTTTGTTCCGAATGGATTCGCGGCTGGTGTTCCGCGCAATGGCCAACACACGACTCATGGTTTTGCCTCCGCCGACGATAAGTCATGCAAGTAGGAACGCAGCGCTTGATCTTTTGGTTCCAAGCGCAGGGCGATTTCCAAGGCCTGGCGGCCACGATACACTTGGCCTGCTCCGACCCACGCCAAACCCAACCCTTTCCACAAATTGGGGTTTGCCGCCTGCACACGCAGGCCGTGTCGGCATGCCCACTCCGCTTCCTTCCAGCGCCCCGCAAGTGTGCGCAGGCGGCAAAGATTGTTCCAGGCTCCGGCATGCAGCGGCTCGAGTTTCAGCGCCTCCAAGTACCACTGCTCCGCCTCCGCGCTGCGCCCCAAACGGTCGTACACCTCACCCATCCCGAATGCGATGCCCTCTTCGTACGGATACAAGTCCCAAGCGCGCTCGTACGCGGCGAGCGCTTCCCGCAAGCGGCCGGCATCGCGCAACGCCACGGCGTGATTCTTGTGTGCCTTCGAGCTGCGGGGCGCGTCCATCGCGGTGCGAGCAAACAGCGTGGCCTGGTCGCGCCAGTCACGATTGCGCCAGTAAGTCCGGGCACCGTAGCCCACCAATAATGCCAATCCCAACATGGCCACGAACGAGACCGGCAGGCGCCTTCTTGCCCACAACAACGCGGCACCGAGCCACCAGCACCAGCCAACGGAAGGAAAGTACGCCAGCCGTTCCCCACGCACGGTGCCAATGGGGAAGAGCAGGTTCGACGTGACGGCGAAAGCCACCCAAGGAAACAAGAGCATGACGCCGGACGGCGCGTCCTTGCGCAGGGCCAGGGCAACCGTGACCACCAGTAAGACGCCTCCCGCAACCGTTGCCGGATGCCACCATGCCGTGACCGGCACGATTTGCGGGTAGGAGTAGTCCGCGCTGAGAACCAGCGGGAAGACGAACTGCGAGAACGCTTCCCACTGAATCGCCAACGCTGTGGCCACGCGCTGCCCGGCCGGCACAGACGCCAAAATGTTGTCCACCGGATCCACTGATTCGGTGCTGCCCCACGACGATATGGCCAGCGCCCGCAACGCAAAAACAGCCAGGGCACAAGCGACAAAGCCGACCCAGTCGAGACTGCGCATCTCGCGGCTCAAGCCAGCCCACGACCACTCGCCCCGCAGGGCCATGCGCACCAAAACCACCAAGAGCAGCGCCGTCACTGCGCTTTCCTTCGAAAGAAGCGCTGCCGTGAAACTCGCCAACCCGAGCGCCATCCAGCCGCGCCGCTCCCAAGGGCGTTCCACTTCTTCGGCCCGAGCGGCCGCCAAGATCGCAGCCAGAGCAAAGAAAGCGGCCAGGAGTTCGGCGCGACCTACCAGCCCGGTGACGGCTTCGGTGTGCACGGGGTGCACGGCGAAAAAGAGCGCACCCAGCCAGGCGAGCAAGGGTTCGTGGGCAAACAATCGCAACCCGAGGCAGGCAACGAGCACCGTCACGCCCACGTGCCACGCCACATTGACCGCATGAAACCACCAGCCACTCCAGCCGAACAGGGAGTGATCCCAGGCAAACGTAACGATGGTCAGCGGCCGATACAGATTGCCGGGGAACAACGGCACCGCGAAAATTTTGAATAAGTCGAACTCGCCCTGGAGTGCAGGGTTGCCGCGGATTTGAATCCAATCATCGAAGACAAACGATGCCGGCAACGCGTTGAGATACGGGATCACGGCCGCCGACACCAGAGCCAGCCAGGGCCAGGCCGACCGCAGGGCGGAGCGGCCGAGAGAGGTCGCCCGTACGTCCGCGCGCAATAGACCCACGGCTTCAGTCATGAACCGACCCAGGAGGCATGTACTGGAGGAAGCGCTCTTCCAAGGACCATTGCAAGGGGGCGATCGATTCGATTCGAGCTGTGGTTTCGACAAGCTCCCGCAAAAGGCCTTGCAGGGCTGCGGCTGCCGGCAGGACGAGCGCGCAACGCTCCGGCCGTCCTTCCAATTGCCAGCGTTTCTCCTGCTGCCATCGCTGCCACAGTGATTCCGGCACGCCAGCTACAGCGACACGGTAACCGAGTTGCCCGTCGCCATGTTCGCTCAGGTCGACAATTTCCCGCAGGCGGCCGCGGGCCAAGATGGCCACCCGGTCGCACAGCATCTCGGCGTCGCTGAGAACGTGAGAGGAAAACAACACTGTGGTCCCTTCGTTGCCCAGTTGTGCGATGAGGTCCCGCATGGCGCGCCGGCCCACGGGGTCGAGCCCCGACATGGGTTCATCGAGAATGGCGAGCTTCGGACGATGCAAGATTGCTTGAGCGACCGCGACCCGTTGTAAGTTGCCTTTGGACAAGGTTCGCAACCGAGCATCCAACTTCGGGCCTAACGCAAAGCGTTCGACCAAGTCCGCGATGCGTTGCTTACGGTCCGTACGAGAGAGACCGTACAAGTGGGCGTAAAATTCCAGCGTTTCGCGGACGGTGAGGTAGTCGTAAAAATAAGGCTGCTCGGGAGCGAACCCGACAAGCCGTCGGACACGATGGTCGTGCTCCGGCTTTCCGAGCCATAGCACCTGGCCGCGCGTCGGGCGCAGCAACCCAGTGAGAATTTTGAAGGTCGTCGTCTTTCCCGCGCCGTTGTGGCCGATCAGCCCGAACACTTCCCCTTCGCGAACGGCAAACGACAACTCCTCGATTGCGGGAATGCGACGAAAGGTCCACGGGTGGTAAAAGTGTTTCGAAACGCCAATAAGCTCCAACACCGTCGTCATGGCGCGTCCCCGCTGCTTTTCCGGCCCTTGAGAATCGCTTCGCGAATCTTGCTGCTGCCCAGCTTTTTCGGAGTTCTTCCGCTCGTCGACCGCACCGCCCCTGTGGTCGGATCGATCCGGAATTGGCCTCCGAACGGGTCGTCCGGCACATGGGCGAGAATGCCTGTTTGCACCAGTTTCTCGATGTGGTCCGGCGGCCGGCCAAACGAGTTTCGATACGCCTCGATCGCACGTTCGAGTGTTCCCCAGTTCCGGGCAAATTCCAGTTCCTTCAGTTGTTCTCGGATCGTTTCCCGCACTTCCGGCACGCGCGTGGTTGCCAGCGCGGCTTGGAGAAACTCGATCGCGGCCTCGGGCCCGTGGTGCGCAGCGTCAATGACCGCCAAAAGGCCGGCCAGAAATCCCGGTGCGTCTGGTAACGCCAAAGCGGCCCGCAGTTCCCGGCTCGCGGCCTCGAGGTCGTCGCGGAAGAAGTAATAGGAGAAGCCCAACATGTAGCGGAGCTCCCACGACGCCGGCAGATTGCGCACGCCTTTTTCCAGCAGCGCGATCCCGGCGTCCACCTCGTTGGCCTCCCAAGGCAGGATCACGCCGCCGAAGCGATACACATGGATGGCTGCGGGATCTAAATCCGTCACCCGTTGGCACATCTCTGCCAGCCACGGGTATACCCGGTCTTTCCGGTAGTGGCGCCCAAAGTAGTCTATCGTCCGGAACCATAGGATGTCGGCCAAAGCGTGGCGGTAGCCCAGGGACACGACCTCGAGGAACTTGCCCGGCGGTGCGTAAACAAGTTCGGGGGGCTCCGGCAGTGCCGCCCGTTCGGACGCAAGTCGGGCTTGCGCCCACCAGGCCGTTGTGGCCGCGGCGGCGCCCAAGCACAGGAACGCCAGCCGAGCAAGCCAGCGCCGCCAGATCCGGGTTGCTACGCTCACCCGGGGCATGATCATCCACGCTGGTTTGGGAGTCGAGACTTCCATCGTGTACTCCCATGAGAACGAGTAGGAAATCCTTTAGCCGCTGGCCGACTGGGAACTCGGAGGGTCGTCCAATCCGAACCGGTCATGGGGATCGTTCAGGCCGTACTTGTACAGGCGGTGGCGGAACGAGCGGTAATTGATGCCCAGTAAATCCGCCGCTTTTTTCTTCACGCCCCCGGCTTCTGCCAGCGCTCGCAAAATGATGCTCTTTTCGTAAGCGGCCAAGCTGTCGTCGAGGTTACCATTGACGAGTTCGAGCCGTGGCGGAGTTGCCGATGCGGGCGGCGGGGCCAGGATCGAGTCTCCGGGGCCTTCCACGCTCTCCTCGCGCGGCCTGCGCAGTACGTATTCGGGCAGGTGTTCCTCGTGCACCGTTTCGCCCTCGCACAGGGCGACGGCGTGCTCGATGATATTCTCCAGTTCACGGATGTTTCCGGGATAGTGATACTCCTGCAACCGGCGCGCCGCTGCCACCGAAAGGCGCTGCACGTTCTTGCCGTGCAGTTCGGAAAACTGGCGCAAGAAACGGCGCACGAGCAAGGGGATGTCCTGGCGCCGTTCTCGCAACGGCGGCAGCGACAAGGCCAGCACGTTCAAGCGATAATAAAGGTCCTCGCGGAAGCGTCCGGCTGCAACTTCGGCTTCCAAGCTACGGTTGGTGGCCGCGATAATGCGGACGTCCACGCTCACCGCAGAATCCGAGCCGACCGGATTGAACGTCCGTTCTTGCAGCACCCGCAGCAATTTGACCTGCAACGGCAGCGGGAGCTCGCCAATCTCGTCGAGGAAAATCGTGCCACCGTCCGCCGTCCGAAACAGTCCCGCGCGAGCCTGTACCGCACCCGTGAACGCACCTTTGGCATGGCCGAACAGTTCGCTTTCGATGAGGTTTTCGGGGATCGCGCCGCAATTCACCGCGACGAAGGGGCGCTCCGCACGCGAACTGCGACTGTGGATGGCACGGGCCACGAGTTCCTTACCCGTACCGCTCTCGCCCGACAGCAGCACCGTGGCATCACTGCGCGCAACCTTTTCGATGAACTCCCGGACCCGCTGCATCGCCGGGCAGGTGCCCACCAGACCGTCCGCCGGCGGTCCCTCTTCTATGGCAAGTTCGGCCTCGATGACGTCGTCCGCGCTTTGATGCAGCTTCTCCTCCAAGCGGCGCAACGCCGTGACGTCTTGCAAGATGAACAATCCGCCTATCGGGTTTCTGTACGTGTCGCGAAGCAACGCACCGGAACAACGGAGGACCCGCTCCCCGTCACCATCCCGCGCGAAGCGGAACTCCGTCGCGTTGTGCTCGGGTGACTGCAGAAAGCTCAGTCGCCCCGTACCGGTGTGCCGCAAGGCGGGGAACAAACTGCCCAGGTCCGTGCCAGTGAGCGCTGCAGCATCTCGACCGACCAGTTCGCCCGCAACCGGGTTGGCCGAGGTGATGTAACCGTCCAAGTCGGTGGTGATGAGCGCGCTGTCAATGTTGCGCGCCACCGCCTCCTGCAGCGACAGCAAGCGCTCGCGCTCGGACTCGCGCTCGCGCAGCAGGGATTCCGTGACATGCAAGCGCCGCGTCAGCGAACTCGCCAAAAAAGCGATGACGAAGAAACTACCGCTCGTGATCGCAAAACGCACCGCAAAGTCTAGGTCCGCACCCGGAAGCGCACCGGAGTGCAGCTCGTAGAGAACGCCGAGCTGCAAGGCGCCGACAAGCGCGGCATAGGCGATGGCGCTCAAGGCGGCTACGGCCAGCGCGCCCGCCGACGAAACCAAGAAGGCCGCGGCAATGACCACTAAACTGTACAGAAACCCAAACGGGCTTTCGGTACCGCCGGTGACGTAAACCACACCCGTGGTCAGCAGCACGTCGAACACCAGTTGCCCGTAGGCAAACGCCGTGAGTTGGCGGACGCGCAAAAGTACAACGGCCGAAACCAGGGTAACGGCGTAGGTAATCGCGATGGCCCACAGGAGCAGCACAGTGGAGACAGCGTAAGCCTCCGACTGATTATGGAAAAACGAAATGGCCAAAGCCCCCAAAAAGGCAGAAACAAGCAACACGCGAAGGAAAAGCGCTGCTTTGAGGCGGTCCCGCAATCGTTCCTGCACGGTTGGGTCCATCGCCAGGCCCCCTAGATCGTTATCCGATCACCGAGCCGAGTTTGAAGATGGGCAGGTACATCGAGATCACCAAGCCTCCAATCACAACTCCCAGGAAGACGATGATCAAAGGCTCCATCAACGACGTGAGGTTGGCCACGGCGTTGTCCACTTCTTCCTCGTAAAACTCGGCGATCTTGTTCAGCATCGCGTCGAGTGCGCCGGTGGACTCCCCGACAGAAATCATCTGCACCACCATCGGAGGGAACACCTTGCTTTCCTGTAGTGGTTCGGCAATCGTGCGCCCTTCGCTGATGCTGACTCGAGTCGCCAGCACCGCGCGCTCGACGACCTTGTTGCCCGCGGTTCTGGCGGTAATCGCCAAAGCATCGAGAATGGGCACCCCGGAGGACACCAAAGTACTCAAGGTGCGGGTGAAGCGAGCCACAGCCGTTTTGCGCAGAAGCTCGCCGAATATCGGAGTCTGTAGCAAAAAGCCGTCAATGGCGAGCTTGCCGGACTCGGTTTTGTACACCTGGCGAATGGCGACGGCACACGCGACCACGAAGGCCACCATGTACTTGAAGTACGCGATGGTCAAGTTGCTGAGATTGATCACGAACTGGGTCGGGCCCGGCAGCTCCTGGCCGAAACTCGAAAACAGCTCCGCGAACACCGGAATGACGAAGATGAGCAACACTGCCGTGACACCCACTGCCACGGTGACAATCACAGCCGGGTAAATCATCGCTCCTTTGATCTTGGCCTTGAGCTTCATGGCTTTTTCCATGTAGCCGGCCAAGCGGTTCAGAATACTATCGAGGATACCGCCCACTTCTCCGGCCGCGACCATGTTCGTATACAGGTCGTCGAACAACTTCGGGTGCTTGCGCAACGCATCGGTAAACGTGGAACCCGCCTCGACCTGTTCTTTCAGTTGCCGCACAACGTTGCGCAGTTTTTTGTTCGGCGACTGCGTGGCCAAGATGTCCAGGCACTGCACGATCGGCAGCCCGGCATCGATCATGGTTGCGAGCTGACGGGTAAATACCACGATGTCCCGCGTCGTGATGGAATCCGAAAAACCCGGGATGGTGATTTCTCGATCCAGCCCTCGTCCCTTTTCCCGGATTTTGTCCGGCAGGGGCTGAATTCGCTGAGAGCGCAAGCGGATGAGCACCGCATCACGGGATGGGGCCTCCATCTCGCCTGCGAGCATTTCCCCGCGTGGAGAAATTCCTTGCCATCGAAATACCGGCATAACATCACCTCGCTCGAATCGAATTTGCTGCGCGCCGCCCAGTCTCGCGGAACGTCATCGCGAATCCTTCCGGATGCTTTCCCTAACGTCTGGAGCCGCTTGCCTGTCCGAGCATGGACCGTACCTCGTCCGGCTCCGTGGCGTGGCCAATTGCTTCTTCGTAACTAATGAGCCGACGCTGGTAGAGGTCCACCAGCGACTGCGACATCGTTTGCATGCCAAACCGTGCCTGCCCGACCTGCATTTGCGAATAAATCTGGTGAATCTTTTCTTCGCGAATGAGGTTGCGAATGGCTGGGTTGGGGATCATCACCTCCACGGCCAGCACGCGTCCCTTGCCGTCGAGCCGCGGAATCAGTTGCTGGGAAATGACTCCTTGCAGCACCAACGAAAGCTGCGCCCGCACCTGCGGCTGCTGGTTAGCCGGGAAGATATCGATGATTCGGGTGATCGTTTGAACCGCAGAATTGGTGTGGAGGGTGGACAGCACCAGGTGGCCGGTTTCGGCCACGTTCAGAGCGGAGGCCACCGTTTCCAGATCGCGCATTTCGCCGATCAAAACCACGTCCGGGTCCTGCCGCAACACGTGGCGCAAGGCTTCCGCGAAGCCTTTCGTATCGGCGTACACTTCGCGCTGGTTCACCACGCAGCCTCGATGCTGGTGCACGAACTCGATCGGGTCTTCGATGGTCACAATATGTTCGTGCCGCTCGCGGTTGATCTTATCGATCATTGCCGCCAGAGTGGTCGATTTTCCACTTCCCGTCGGTCCCGTCACCAACACGAGACCACGAGGCAGCTTGGTCAATTCGGCGACCACCGGCGGAAGCCCTAACTCGGCGAGACTGCGGACCTCGTACGGAATCAGCCGAAAGGCACCGCCGACAGTTCCTTTCTGTAGAAACAGGTTGCCGCGAAAACGGCTCAACCCGCGAATACCAAAGGAAAAATCCAGTTCCGATTGTTCTTCGAAGCGATGCCGCTGGCTGTCGGTCAGCAGGCTGTAGCACAGAGTTTTCGTTTCGTTCGCAGTGAGCGGAGGAAACGGCAGCGCCTTGAGTTCGCCATTCACCCGCATCATGGGGGGGCAGTCGGCAGAAATGTGCAGATCCGTCCCGCCGCTTTTTACGACGATTTCCAGAAAACTCTGGATACTCAGGGTAGGTGCCGGTTCGACCACTTCCACCGTCGGCATATTCAACAATCTCCTCAATCGGCCATGGTCACCCGTACGACTTCGTGAATTGTCGTGAGACCTTCCTTGAGTTTTTGGATGCCGCTCATGCGCAACGTTTTCATGCCCAGCGCCACTGCGGTGCGCTTGATCTCGCTCGCCGAGGCACCGTTCAGCACGAGCTCGCGGATCTCCTCGCTCACCGGCATCACTTCGTAGAGGGCGATCCGTCCCCGGTAGCCGCTACCGTTGCACGTCGGGCATCCCGCGCCGTGGAAGGGCGTAAATGTGCCCACCTCGTCCGGGGAAACCCCGATGTCTATCAACGCTTGCGGGGAAATTTCCGCTGGTTCCTTACAGTTGGTGCAAATCAAGCGGGCCAGACGCTGAGCCAAAATCAAGTTGACGGACGATGCCACCAAGAACGGCTCGACGCCCATGTTCAGTAGCCGGTTGATCGTGGACGGCGCGTCGTTGGTGTGCAACGTGCTCAGTACCAAGTGGCCCGTCAGTGCGGCCTTGATGGCGATTTCCGCGGTTTCGAAGTCCCGGATCTCACCGACCATGATAATGTCGGGGTCTTGACGCAAGAATGAGCGCAGCGCCGCCGCAAAGTTAAGCCCGATTTCTTCGTGGATCTGCACTTGATTGATGCCCGGCAAATTGAACTCCACCGGATCCTCGGCAGTGGAAATGTTGGAGGTCACGCGGTTGAGCTCCGAGAGCGCAGAGTACAGGGTCGTGGTCTTGCCGCTCCCCGTCGGCCCAGTGACCAGCACCATGCCATAGGGTTTGTAAATCGCTTCCTTGAAGTCCCGGAGCTGATCCTCTTCGAAGCCCAGCTTGGTCATGTCGAGCTGGAGGTTGGACTTGTCGAGCAACCGCAAGACGATTTTCTCCCCAAAAATGGTAGGGAGAACGGAAACCCGGAAATCCATCTCCTGTCCCTTCCCCAACTTGAGCTTGATGCGTCCGTCCTGCGGCAGGCGTCGCTCGGCAATATCGAGCTGAGCCATAACCTTGATCCGCGAGGTAATAGCGTTCTTGAGTTTGAGCGGCGGCCGCATGATTTCTTCAAGTACGCCGTCGACACGAAAACGAACGCGAAACATGCGCTCGAACGGTTCGAGATGAATGTCGGATGCTCGCCGTTTGATTGCATTGGTCAGAATCGCATTGACCAGCCGGACTACCGGCGCTTCTTCCGTGGCTCGCTCGAGCTCCTTGAGGTCGATCTCGTCACCCTGCTCCACTACCTCGACATCTTCCGTGCCGAACTCGGTAAGGACCTCCTGGACGTTGCTACCCTCCTCGTAGTAGCGCTCGATCGCAGCATTGACGGCACTTACACTGGCCACCGCAACCTTTACGTCGTAGCCGGTAAGGAACTTGACTTCGTTAACGGCGGCCAAGTTGGACGGATCGGACATCGCTACCGTCACCGAGGTGCCACTAAAACTGATAGGCACGAGATGGTGGCGCTGCACCAGTTGGATGGGCACCAGCCGGACCACCTCGGGCGAGATGTTCATGACCGAGGGGTCCACCAGCGAAAGGTGGTACTCCTTCTGCAAAGTCGCCGCGAGCACCGCCTCGTCCACCAGATTTTGCTTCACCAGTGCCACACTCAACGGTAACTGGGCTAGCTCGGGGTCTTCCGAGAGCTTGGTGAGTTGCGCTTGCGATACGAGCCCTCTTCGGACCAGCAGCTCTCCCAACCGACTACTCATGACCGACCCCCCTCGTGGACCCCGAGAGACAAATTCCGACACCTGCAATTCGCACCATATCCGCCCTACACGCTTATTTGTGGACGATTCTTTCTCTCCGCCTTTCCGGCGGGCGTGCTTTCCAGCAGAGATTGTGCCGCACGCGAAAGTGACGAAATTTGGCACCAGCAGCTCGCAGATCGGACATTTTCCCGTCACTCTGTACGTTTTCGGTGTGAGGCCGTCGCCGGTTGGCCCAGGGGGGTCGAAGACCATCTCCTTGCGGAGCAGCCTTCCGACATTCGCCAACTACACCAACGCCGACCCCGGGGAACGACCGCCACTTTCTATCGCGGAGAGGGTGACAATCCGAAGAAAGGTGCCTTCTTCGTTTGCAGTGCGGTCGTTCCCGGGTCGGCGCGGCCCCGTGTGCGCCCGTTGCTCAGATTGCAGTGCAACTCGGGCAGTACTTTTGGAACAACTCCAAAGTCCGCGTGCTCGACGCGGCATGAAGTGTAACTTCACCACCCACGGTTTGATGAATGATCAAACGAATGGGTGCCCCGAAAGGTCCGGAAAACTTATGAGTGCCCACGAGCATGTGTCCAAAGGCATGCTGGTCTTGCAGGTAGTGGGAAGCCGCACCGAGATGGTATAGCTTGTTGCCGCCGCGGGCCAGTTGGTCCAGGTGACGGGCTTCTGCCCGCTTGGCTGCCAAATCGAAATGATCTTCGTTATACAGAAGCCGCTTCAATTCCTTCAGCCACCCCTGACCCACGGCGTCCTGCTCTTGGTTCGCCAGCGTGATGCGGTCGGCCAAGTACGAGGGATACCCAGCCTGCAGTGCGGCATCCGTAGTAATTTGATTGTGCGTGGCGGTGTTGCTGGCCAACTGCACGCCGGGTTTGGCGGCCACGTCTTCGGCGCCTCCGGCTCCGATGACCCGGTCGTAGCCTACGCTCGCTGCGTATCCTGCAATCGTGCTCAATGCCTGAACCCATTCGTCCGACAGGCCAGCTCCCTCCGCAATTTCCTCCGTCGCTTTCGATACCACGGTGCTCACAGCCGAACGGGCTCCCACTTTTGCCAAGCCGTCCACCGCCTGCATCACGCTTGCCAGCTTGACGTTTCCTGCCAAAACACTCGATGTCAGTGCCACACCGCCGGCAACGATTCCGAGGCCTACGGCGACCGCGGCCGTAACAGCCCCCGCCAACGCGGCCTGACCGATCTTGGACAACGGCAAACCTTGTGCCGCGGCTGAGATCGCGTTGATGGCCGCGGAAAGTACGATGCCCAACACGATCACGATGAGCGCCCCGATGAAGGCTCCCTCGGCATCTGTGGCATTGATCGGGCTCCACGCGGCGTATGCATAGGGGCTTCCTAAAGGAGCTGCTGGGTCGAGGCTGCTGAACTGTCCCAAATCAGGATCGTAAAAGCGCATGCCCGCGTAATGAAGGCCCGAAAAGGGCTCCCGCTCGTAGCCAGTAAATTCACGGCAACCGTGGCCGGTGGCGCACTCACTGGTGGGGAGGCGGCGGCCCGTGGCGTCGAAATAGCCCAGCACGCCACCGTAAGGCAGGTAACGCACATGCACCACCACCCGGCCGCCCGCATCTGTCACCAGGTTCGTGGAACCCAAATGATTGAGGTGAAAGTAACGGAACTCTGGAGGAGCGAGTTGCGCCTCCGCGCGGGAAACAACCAAGGGCCACGGAAAAGTACACAGCAACCAGACGCCGGCACAGCCGAGCAACACTCCCGGGCGAAGGCGTGTTCCAAAACAGCGCAGTCCCCGCCCGGGAACGAAACCGAGCAAGAGAATCGTCACGGACATAACCGCGGCAACTGCACCAGCGGCCTCAGCCCGCAGCCCGAGGTGGAGGATCGGCTGCCCGTGGCCGGCCATGCGACCCACCAGAAATCCCAAGGGTGCCCGGCGCTCGGCGAGAGCGAGTCCGTCGTTCGCAACCCGTTGCGAAGCCAGAAGCAAGTTGCCCGCGAAGTAGAACTTGGTGATGACCCCCGGCTCGGCTTCGATTAGCCCAAAGTAAAAACGCTTCCACGGGCCGCCGCTGCGTCGCTCGCCAATTCGCATACCGCTGTGATCATACTGGAATTCCACAGCCCCCTGATTGATCCGCACGAGGCGGTTTTCCGCATCGTAGTCGAAGCGATACCCTGGCTTACGGATGCGATTGCCGTTCGCGTCGTACTCGATGGTATTCGACATGCCATCCACCGCTGTGGCCCGATGCGGGCGATACGGATCGTAACCAAAGAAAGAGCCCTCCTTGCGTAACATGTTGCCGAGCGCGTCGTATTCGTAGGAAACCGTGGCGCGGCTGAGCGGCAATGTGCAGCTCGTCATGCGACCCAATCCGTCGTACTCGAAACGCTCGGACCGATCGAGCTCCTCGATCCCAGCCGTGGCACCCCAATCCGCGATTTCCTGGATCAAGCCTTTGGCGTTGTACGACTGGTACACGAGGTCCTGGAAGCGCTCTGCCCCACGCACCGTCTGGCTTTGCACGAGCCGGAAGGCCCCTTCGGCTCCAGCATAGGTCCGTAAATCTTTTGTGCCATTTCCAAACCGCACCTCGCGCGGGCGGCCGAACAAATCGTAGGTGATTTTGCGGGCGTACACGCGAGAGCCAATCACGGCATAGAGTTGACCCGCTCGGTCGTATCGGTGGCGCACGACCTCGCCGTCGGGGTACACCAAGCTCGTGACGTTCCCGGCCGCGTCGTACGTGCGCCGCACGACCGCCGAGGTGGTCCCCTCTCCCGGTAGGGTCATGGTCAAACGAGTCGCGACCACCCGCCCAGCGCGGTCGTAATACAGCGAAGATATTAGGCGACTCCCATCCTCCCCTCTTTCGTCCACGCGTGTCAGCCGGCCGTATGCCCCAAGTGCGTCTGCACCGAAACCGAGTGCATCCACCCCGTCGGGGTACGTGTCGTACAGGAACGCCACTTCTGGTTGCTCGCGACACCGCCACCGGTAGCTATCTCCAACCGAGTAGTACTTGGCCACCAAGCGATCCTTGTTGTCGTAACAAAAACTCGTGTGGCGGCCTGGGGCAGGGTCGTTCTCATACACGCGTTTGCCGTTTGCGTCGTAACCGTAGAGCCACGTACCTGAATTCGGGTCCTCCCGGCGAACGAGCAAACCTCGACTGTCATACTCGTGGATGACCATGGTAGCGTAATTCCACTCACCCGAGTCGCCTGCCTGGGTCACCGTCAGAAGACGGCCGAGCCCGTCAAAGCTCCGCAAGGTACCTTCGAGAAATCGCCCATCCGGCGAGGAGACTTTCCTGGTCTCCACCGTCCGCCCAAAGGCGTCTCGCCTTTCGGTGGTGATGGTGCCCGGGCAAGTGCGGGCCGTAGCGCAGGCATCCCAGGATGTGGTGGTCCAAGCAACATCATGGTTTTGCCGGGTTTGCGCCCCATCGGGTAGGAAAGTCGCAACCACCCTCCCGAGACCGTCGTATTCGTAGCTTGTCCACCGTTGAGCCCAGCCCGGCGCAACGAATTGCCCGCCGCGCCCGCGGATCGTGAAGGGCGCGGCCTTCCCGCGCAGGAGCCCGCGGGCATCGTACACGCGGGTGCTTTCGATCACCAACACGCGCCGCCCCTCGACATAACCTTCTCGCTGCGATTGAAGGGCGCGGCCCAGAGCATCGAACATTTCGTAGCGCGAAACGTATTGCCGGTTACTTGCCAACGTGCTGCTCTCGATCACTGTTGGCTGCCCCGGAGCACCGAGCACGTGGGCAAAGCGCCGGTATGGCTGGCCACGAAGCCCAGCCACGCTCCATACCAGGTCGCCAGGCCGGTACTCCGCGCGCAACCGGCAAAACGTATCGTACTCCCAGGAAGCGGCGGGTGGATCCATGACCGCGGGGTCGTGCGGTGTGGACTCGAAAATTTTCACCCCGCAGGCCGGGTCGTAAGCGACATCGATGACCAGGCCGTCCGGATCCGTCATCCGCACGGGGTAGCTTGCCGTCACGTCATCGTATTGTGTCCGTGTGCGGCGCCCGAGCGAGTCGGTCACTTCGTGGACGTTGCCGTCTTGGTCGTAAAACAGCGACGTGCGGCTACACAAGCCGCCTCCAGGGCAGGGCGCGTACATCCGCTCCAATCCGCCCGCCACCGGGTGAGCCCAAACATATTTCTCGGCTAGGTTGCCGGCAGCATCGTAACTGTACCACTCGCGCTGGAGCACTGCCCGCGCGCCGTCAGGATCGTCCACAGTCCAGTTTTCCGCGGCCCGATCGACCAGATAGCGCTGAGCATCGTCCCACAGGTGATACACCGTCACTGTCTCTACCGGGGTCGTCGCGGTTCCGAAGCGGCGAGTACGCACAACGTTGCCGTACGCATCCCATTCGAGGTTCCGCGTTCCGGTAACGGCCCGGATCACGAAATTCGTGGTGTCGTAGCGCAGCGACTCCTCCAGCCGGGTCCAAAAGCGTTCCTCACCCGACCGCAGCATCGGACAGTTCACCCTTGGGCACGCAGGGGCATTGCCCTCACACGAAGGCTCCAACTGCAGGCACGCCCACGAGGTGGATTCGTACACGACCAGATCGCCGTCTGCAGTCAGCACCATGCTCGCCTCTACCTTCCCCTTGCGCACAGCATCTTGGTGGAAGAAGCGAAGCTTGCGATAACCGCCGGGTTGCAACTCCATGACGGTGCGAAAACCGCGAAACTCCCGGGCAGTCGGCTCGTACAGACCGTAGGCGTAGTACAATTGCGTGGTGATCTCGTGTTCTCCACCTTGTAGGCAGGCCGCTGACGCCGCAGCTCCGCACAGCCCATCTGTGCGGCGTATTTCCGCCACGGTCCACTGCACCCACGGCAGGCGTGACACTCCATTAGAGTCCTGGTTGTCCCAAACCGTGGACGGTTCGTATTCGAGCACAGTCACGCCGCCAATACCGTTTTCCGATTGCGTCATTAAGTCCGGCCGCAATCCGATGGGGTTGCGGGCTACCTGAGTCGCAGCTCGGTTGGCACAGCTCCAGCCGTCTTCGCTGGGACACCATGCACCCTGCCCGTTGTGATGGAGCGCGATTTGCCCGGGATAGCGCAGCTCATTGTCGAACGAGACCACGTCCACCATGTTATCGCCGTTCACGTCGAAGGTGTCGCGCAAGGTATAGGCAACTCTGGAGCCCTCGAAGCTTTGTTCTGTGTTCCTGCGAATTGTGTTGGTGACCGTGCGCCATCGGAAGGCTTGTTCGGCAAAGCCCGCGCCCCGGTTGAACCAGACTTGCCACGCTTCCGAGCCCGCGGCACTGCAACTTTCCACCACGTCCGGCAAACCATCGCCGTTGATATCCAGGAAATCGCGCACGACGTCCCCGCGACCCTCGTTCAATGCCATTTGGATGCCGTTCCAGTTACAGGGAGAGTTTGGCAGAGCCCATTCCAACGGCCCCACCACGTCGTTGCCGGTGTTGATCATGACAAACCATTTCCCCGTGTAACGGCTCCCTACTCGGGGATCTCGCGCGAACACTTGATCGGCGAGCCCGTCGCCATTGATGTCAAAAAGGCCGGCAATCTGCAGGCCGTCACGGGTTGTAAAGCGCAAGGCCACCCACGGAGTGTCCCAGCGCATCGGCGTGGGAGAAAAGCCGGATCCCGTATTGTGCCAAATCTGTACTTGGCCGCTTTCAATAGAAACCAAATCGGGCCGCCCGTCGGCATTCATGTCAATCAAATCCACCACATCGGCCGTACCCTGGTCGAAACCGAGCAAACGCATGCCGCCGACGGTCTTGCGCAGGTAGCCAACCGGTGCGGGAATTTGGATTCCCGGCTCGAAGCGCCACTGTGGATTCGCGCGATCCGGCGGCCGACCGCGGTACACTAGCCAGTAGGGAACGCTGGGACTCCACGCGAAAGCGGTCACGAAATCGGGGAAGCCATCGCCGTCGAAGTCCACAATGTCGTCTATCACGCGGGCATCGCTCTGACCCAGTAAGGCCTGCCGGAGCGCAGGACACCCACGCAACGGGAAGCCCCATTCATCTTCCATCACAGCGCGGACCGACCATGGAACCGGGGTTGACGAAAATCCCGCTGCACTACCGAAATACACATCCCAGGTCGCGCGCTCCAAAGTGAGTGGGTCTCGCAACTGGACGCAATTGCGGTTCGTGTTCACCAAGTCCGCAAACCCATCGCCATTAAGATCGATGACATCGCGTTGGGTCATGCGCCTTCCACTCCGAGTGACGGTACGGCGCAGCGCCTTGCGGTCCGCCTCTAAGTCAGCGGGAAATGGCGAATCATCGTGCCGCGCGGGGAAAAGCGGAACTCCGAAGTCGGGCATGGGCATCGTTTGCGGTGAGGCCCAGAACGCAGCCATGCCGGTGTGCAAATTCCGATACAGGAAAGTCGTGCTGGCCGGATGACCATCGCGCCGCGCCAAGGCTCTGCCCCGGCCGTCGAACAATGTGACCGCTGTGAGAAACGACACCCGCGCGTAACGCTGAGGCGTCCCGGGCACGTCGAACTCATAGTCCAGCGCGTAACTCCGCACCCTACGGCCGTTGAAGTCCACGTCAATGCGGTCCAGCAGCCGGTCCAACTCGCGCGGGTAACCGCCGCTGGCGTCAATCACCCGATCGGCACAGGGACGGCCGGATCGCACCCCGCCCGGGCATTCGAAGGTGTCCGTCCGCCAGCGGAACCAAACCTCGAACGCAGGGTTGCGGTGCGAACGGGCATTCCCGGTGTAACGAATGACTGTCGGGTACGAGGTATCGCCGCGCGCATTGGTCTCGTACTCGACGGTGAGGTAGTTTTGGTTCAAATCCTCAACGCGAGTGAGATACCAGCGAAACGTTTGGCACCGGGGCAGACGGTTCCTGGGCTCGCGCCCGTTCTCGTTGTTGCCGAACTCGTAACGGCGGCCACTGCGGTCCCATATCACCCAAGAGTCGCCCTGCTGCCGGTACTCGATTCGCAAGAACGATTCCTCGATCGCGGGAACGCAACGCGAACCGACTAGCCGGCACTCGACCTGCGCCTCGGGCAACACCACGAGAAAATCGTTCGTTTCATGGCCGCACAACACGGCTCCGTTGCGCGTAGACCGTTGCACGTGCCCGAGAGGCAATTCCCACCCGTAGCCGTACGCGCTCGGCCCGGCCTGACTCGAATACACCAACCGCAGCTTTGGCTCCATGCCTCCCCGGCCCGGAGGTACAACAATGGGAATTTCCGTGACGGCCGCACCGACGAACATGTTGGCCTCCGGTGCCTTGGCCAGACCCGTGAACGGCGTAGATCCATCACCCGTTCGCGTACCATGGGCACCGGCAGTTTCCCCCAAGGCCACACGCGCAGTAGTGACACCCAGTACGATTGCAAGGACACAAATCCCCTTACGCATGACACACCCCTCGAGAACGAAATTCCGGGGGCGTGGCCGCTTTGGCCACACACAACCGCCCCCGCCCCCAAACCACGGTTGAGTTGAAGGAACTCAGATCAAATCCAAGAGAACGTTAACGGAGCGCTTCCGGAGGCGGCACCGGAAGCGGGTCCCGCGGAACCCGAAACTCCGGCCGGCCGCTCGGATTGACCCGATATCGCGCTCCCCCTTCTCGGCGCTGGTAGTACCGCTCTTGGCGCGTGCGCATTTGTTCGCGCCGCCCCGCCAGCCCGGCCCGAACTTGATCCCGCGTCAACGGCGGCGGCTCCCGGAGCGCAGCAAAGCTAGTGCATGGCGCACCGGCAACCATCACGAGGCTAGCTTGGGCGGCCATCATGGCCGCAGCCATCGGCCTCCAAATCGTTGCCATCCAATTCGATCGCTTTCTCATGAAGCACCTCCTGTGAGTTGCGAAATTTGGCCCAAGGCAAAACGCAAAGCTCGGGCCAACCGCGAAGGCTTTTCATCGCGCGTGTTGCAGGCGCCAAAGGTGTTCCTCATCGAACCTCGGTGAGAACAGCACAGCTATCGCTTTGTGCTGTGCGCGGCCGCTCCCCATCCGACTTGCCACGCCCGCCCGCGGTTCGGGCCAGGAAGACGAACGGATTCGATGTCATGCTACCGCACGTTGCGTCAGGAGCTCGTCGCCCCGCGGCCCGCATTCGCCCACAGAGGTATTGGTGTTGTTTCAGCGCCAGCGTGGCGCGGCATTTGCGGGCGGCCGTTCTAGTCGAGCCGGCGGGTTGATACGTAAGGTTCGAGCCAGTTTCATGAGTGCGGCCGTGCAAACAACACAGACCAAAGCGGGGGTGATGTCGCGGTTGGAGGAGCTTGCGTGTGTGCGTCGAGCAGCGCTTGTCCGCGATCCGGAACTCGCCTCCGTTTGGGAACGGCTGAAAACCCCACCGTCCCTAGAATGTACAGCGACGTGGGAGCGGCTTCAGACCAAGCTCCATCGGACTGTATGCTTGCTCCAAGCGCGCGACTCCCGCGCGACGCCGGTTGCAACGATCCCGCGCCCCGTACTCGAATCTATACTGGCCGATTTGTTGTGGGCCGCCGAATGCGTGGCCATTCTCCAGGATTTCCCCCAGTGGCTTGCGAATTGGGAGGAGTGCTGGGAGGCAAACCTTCCGGATCCCCTCCGCGCTTGCTTCGCAACCGATGCTGCCGACTTTCTACCGTACCTGGAATCTTTCCAACCTGCGGAAGTGGCGCCGGCCGAAGCTGGAGGACCGTCTCCCAGCCACAGCGAGGCACCCAATCCCGACGATGAGCTCATGCAAGCGTTTTTGGCGGAAATGGATGAGGGGCTGCGAAATGCCGAGGACCTCCTGCTGCAACTGGAGCGGTCCCCGCGGGATGAAAACCTCCTCCATGCTCTCTTCCGCCAGTATCACACATTGAAAGGTGCAGCGGGTGCCGTGGACCTGGCGGCCGCCGTCGAACAACTGCACCACGGCGAATCGCTTCTCCAAGCCTTGCGCGACGGCGAGCTCGAACTGCCCATACCGAGCGTCGTGGATTTCTTCCTGCGCCTCGGCGACTCCGTTCGTGCCATGATTCTCGAAGCTTGCGGGCGGCCAGCCAATACGCCGAAAATTGACGATATCGAAGCGGAGATCGCGGCTCTTTTGCAAAGCGACGAAGCCGCAGCGCAAGCGCCGCCCGAGGCGACCGCGCCGACTCCCACTGGACCTGCCGTGCAAGCCGAACCGAGCATGACGGCGGGCACATCGGTTGCCCCTTGCGAGCACGGCAATCCCAAGGCCAGCCTGCCACAATTACATGCACTGCGCGAAAAGGCTGCCAAAGGGCAACTCGACCCGGAACTGGTCGCCATCATCGAGGCGCTGGAGCAACGCGCCGAGTTCTTTGCCTCGATGGCAGCATCGCTCCAGGCGGAAGTCCAAGAGCTGCGAACCATCCCGGCCGACGAACTATTCCGGCGGCTGAACCGGCCGCTTCGGGATGCTGCACGCCACGAAGGCAAACAGGTGCGGCTGGAAACTTCCGGTGGCGAGGTGCGCATCCCCAAAGAACTCGGAGAAACCATTTCGGAGATTCTGCTGCATCTGGTGCGCAACAGCGTGGCCCACGGAATCGAGGTCCCCCAAAGTCGACTACAAACCGGGAAACCGCCGGAGGGGATCGTCCGGGTTGCCATCGGGCGCAGCAACTCGATCCTCAACGTGACCGTTGCAGATGACGGACAAGGTCTCGACTATTCTGCGATTCGAGCCAAGGCGATTGCGCTGGGATGGCTGAACCCCGACAACCCGTGCACTCCCGAAGAGCTGCACGCGTTTTTGTTCCGCCCTGGATTCTCGACGCGCCATTCGGCCGACTCCCTGGCCGGACGAGGGGTAGGGATGGACGTAGTTGCCACGGAAATCGCCAAACTCGGGGGCCGCATTACCTTGGCCTCCATGCCCGGGCACGGAACCTCGGTCGAGATCGCCATACCACTGACCGGAGGAACACGCTCGTGAAGTGGAGGGAGACACTTCGCATGCCCGTGGGCGAGGCGGCTCGCGTTGGCGCCAAGCAAGTTGCGCGCTTGCTGCAAACGGACGTGCGCGAGCTTTTTGGCGGGCGTTCCCGGCCCGAATCAAACGTATCGCAAACATCGGTGCCGGCCGGTACTACAGCAGTGCAGGCCGTCGAAGCCGTAAGTGGGGATACGGTTGCCTCCACCCAGGCGGCGGTCGCGCTCCGACCGCAACCCCATCCCACAAGCGAATCTGCAACGGAGCCGAAATCCTGGTGGAGCGTTGGCGAAGTTGCCCTCGACCTCTACACCGTCGAAAAGGTTTTGACGGCAAACCAGAGGGTGCGGGTTTACCGGGTGCGCCACCGCCTGTGGGATGTACCGCTGGTGTTGAAAATCCCTGGTGAGGAACTGGCATCCGATCAGCAACAGTTGTCCGAACTATCCCACCTGGCCGCCCGCTGGACCCAATGCGGTTTGCACCCGCACATCGCCTATTGTTTCACCACCCATGCGATCGGCCCACTGCCGGTAATCGTGATCGAAGCGGTGGAAGGGGGCTCCCTGCGGCAGTGGATGGCCGCAGGCCGGTTAAGCTCGTTACGCCTCCAGCTCGACGTGGCCATCCAGGTTTGCCATGCACTGGAGCACGCGCATAGCCGCGCACTCGCCCACGGGGGGCTCAAACCGGAGAACATCTTGTTGACGCCTGGCGGGGTGGTCCGGGTCACCGATTTTGGCATCGCTTCACGATGCGAAGAACTCGCCGAGATGTACGTGGCTCCGGAGCAGTGGGTAGACGGAGGTCCAAGCGATATTACCAGCGACATCTTTGCGCTCGGGGTGTGCCTCTACGAGCTGTTTTGCAATGGGCGTCCCTACGAGGTTACCCGCGGGCCGCGCCGCAAGAGCCCCGAGCCGACCCGGCCAAACGGAGAACCCTTGCCCGAACCGCTAGCACAACTGTTACAAGCGTGCGTGGACTGGGAGCCGTTACGCCGCCCACGGTCGGTTGCCGAGATCCGCTTGCAAATCGCCCGCTTGCGGGAGACCCTGTACCGCCAACCGAGCCCGTTTGCGGCGCTGCCCCCGAACACCTGGGATTCCGATGGGTGGAACAACCAAGGCGTGGTCGCTCTGGCCCAGGGCCGTGTGGAAGAGGCCGAGGCGGCGTTCGAAACCGCACTGGCCGCGGACCCTCGTCACCTCGAAGCCAATTTCAACCTTGGCGTATTGCGCTGGCGATCTGGAAACGGTTCGGACGAAACCATACTCGCGGCCCTCGCGGGTGCGCGGCCGTCCCCGCATGCGCCGGAACGACCGCTGTACCTTCAAGCACTCACTGCCCTGGAAAGTGGCGACGGCACGCTAGCCCTGGAACTGTTGCATAAACTCGAGGAACAAGGACACCCGGTTCCCGGCTTGGAGGAACTGCAACGCGCGGCGCGCCGCTGCCGGCCGCTCCACTCGGTGAGCCGCGAGCTGACCGGGCATGCACAAGTGGTGGCTGCGGTCGCCATGAGCGCCGACGGAAAGTGGGTGTTGTCCGGCGGTGACGATCACACCCTGCTGTTGTGGGACGCTTTCGCTGGCACAGCGATCCGCGCGCTCGAAGGACACGAGAGCAACGTCACTTCGTTGGCTATGACTCCGGATGGTCACTGGGCCCTTTCGGGAAGCGAAGACGGCAGTGTGAAGTTGTGGGATTTACAACGGGCCCGCTCGGTAAAAACCTTGCGAATGCGCGGGAGAGTGTTTGCCCTCGCCCTCTCGCAAGACGGCCGCTTGGCGGTGATCAGCGCCGCTGGCTCGGACAACTTTCTCGGCATTGATGGCACGCTCGTCGACTTGTGGGACTTGGAAAAGGAGCGCCCTCTCCGCCGCCTGGAGGGCCACAGCAGCGCAGTCAAGGCCCTGGCCATGACTCCCGACGCGCGCCGCCTCGCCACAGGCGGCGATGACCATAAGGTCGTCCTGTGGGACCTTACCCGCGGGCAGCCACTGCGCACCTTTGTGGGCCACGAACACTTCGTTTCGTGTGTGGCGGTGAGCGCCGACGGCCAACACGTGGCCTCGGGAAGCTGGGATCGCACGATTCGGCTGTGGAATGCTCGCTCCGGCAAATGTGCGGCGACATTGTGGGGGCACAACGGCATCGTGACGTGCTTGCGCCTCAACGACGACGCCACCCTGGCTGTGTCCGGCAGTTGGGATTCCACGGTACGGGTTTGGGACCTGAGCCGGCAGCGGTGCATTCGCACCCTTCTGGGGCACCGGGGCTTGGTCACCAGCGTCGCTTTGGCTGCCAACGCCCGCTCACTCGTGTCCGGAAGTTGGGACTGCACCGTGCGCCTCTGGGATTTACCGCAACCTGGCCCTGAAGTTTGCACACCGCTGCTTTCGTGGCGTGGCGAGCACGCCACCTTGCCTCCGGCCGAGCTCACCGACGACGAGCATCTGAATGCGGCCTGGGAGGCATTTCGCACCGGCGACCTGCCCAGCTCTCTCGATCATTTCCGTCATCTCGCGCGCAGTCGAGATGTTGGCTCCGATGCACTTCGAGATCTTTGGACTGCGGTACGCCCGCAGACCGAGATCCACAGGGTCGAAGGCGCCTCGGTGGTTGCGGAGTGCTCCATCGAGGTTCCTCTGACTGCACTGGCCTACGACACCCAGCACCAAACCTGGCTTTGCACAACTGGAGACGGCCGCTTGTTGACGCTTGCGCACCGACTCGACACGCAGGCAACCGCCGCCCTCCGTCTTTCGCCGGCTCCGCTTCAAGCTGTCGTAGCGCTTCCGCATTCGGGAGTCGTCGCTGCGGCAGGATTCGATCGGCAGATCTACCTTTGCCCGAGCCCAGCCCATACTGCATCTTCCCCGGACAATGCTCCCCTCGTACTCGCGGCGCATCGAAGCATCGTCAGCAGCCTGTTGGCCCTGAACCAGCGCGCGCTCGCCTCCGCGAGCTATGATCACACTGTGCAGGTGTGGGACGTGGATACCCGGGTCTCACGAGCCACGCTCGCAGGCCACAGCCGTCAGGTCGCCGCGCTGGCCATGAGCCCCGACGCAAGCTTGCTCGCAAGCGGCGACCTCGGCGGCCACATTGTCACGTGGGAATGGGCCGCCGGCCGCTCGCTCCATTCTTGGAAAGCGCACGGAAGCGCAGTCCGCGCGCTGGCATTTTTAGCGGGCGGCGACGTTCTCGCCTCCGGCAGTGACGACGGGCAACTCAAGCTCTGGCGCGTTTGCGACGGCGCGATCGTCTCCCAAGTGTCGGCGCACGAGGGGGGCGTCACTCAAATCCTACCCCTTTGGGACCCTCGCTGGTGGCTCACCGCCGGAGTGGACGGCACCATCCGCATCTGGAACACCGAACAGCCAAACAGTGGAGTTGTTCTGCACCGCAGCGATGCACCCATCGTGGCCCTGGCGTGCACGGCCGAGGGCTGGCACCTCGCCTTCGGCGATGCCAGCGGGCGTGTTCGCCTGCTGCAGTTGCACTTCACGTTATCTTGCCGAGCCTGAGCGGATCCCCATTTCGTTCGCGGTTTCCACGGCCACTTAGCTCGCGCTGGCCCCCTTCGCGCAGGCACGCTGCTTGCGGAGCACTAGCCGTGCTACGAGGGTAGGTATCCCCATGGCGCACGCAAAGAGTATTTATGTTTGCCAAGATTGTGGTTATCGCTCGCCGCGCTGGCTCGGCCGCTGCACGGACTGCGGTGGATGGAATACGCTCGTCGAAGAGCGCATCGTTCCGCAGCGCGCGGGCAAGAAGCGGAGCTGGGCCGGGGAAACGAACCGCAGCCCAGTGCGCCTCGCGGAAGTGGACACTGCCGCTACGCCTCGGCTAGCCAGCGGAATCGAGGAGTTCGACCGCGTGTTGGGCGGCGGTCTGGTTCCAGGCTCGGTCGTGCTCATTGGGGGGGACCCAGGCATCGGAAAATCCACTCTCGTTCTACAAGCACTTGCGGCTGTGGGGAGCGAAGACCGACCGGCCCTGTATGTCTCTGGCGAAGAATCCCCAGAACAAATCAAAATGCGAGCGGAGCGCCTCGGCTTAGCGGATCGGCCCGTGTGGTTACTGGCAGAAACCGCGGTGGAGACGATCGTGGAGCACGCACAACGACAACGCCCTCAGGTTTTAGCCATTGACTCGATCCAAACCATGTGGGCGGACGTGCTCGAGTCCGCACCGGGCAACGTCAGCCAAGTTCGCGAGTGCGCTGCGCGCTTTGTGCGGCTCGCCAAACAACACTACCTGCCCACGCTGCTCATCGGGCACGTAACCAAAGAGGGTGCATTCGCAGGGCCCCGCGTGCTGGAACACATGGTGGACACGGTGCTGTACTTCGAAGGCGACCGCAGCCACGCCTTTCGGATTTTACGTAGCGTGAAGAACCGGTTCGGTTCCACCAACGAGATTGGCGTGTTCGAGATGACCGAGCGCGGCTTGCAACCCGTGGGCAATCCCTCCGCGCACTTCCTTGCGGAGCGCCCGCGCGGTGCCGCCGGTTCGGTCGTGGCGGCGTGCATGGAAGGAACGCGCCCCGTGCTCATCGAAGTACAGGCACTGGTTTCGCCGAGCGCGCTCGCCAACCCGCGGCGCACGACATTGGGCTTCGACCCCAACCGCGCCAGCATGCTGGTGGCGGTTCTGGAAAAAAAACTCGGCGTTCAACTCCTCGGACAAGATGTCTTTGTCAATGCCGCTGGCGGGATACGAATCAACGAACCCGCAGCCGACCTTGCTTTGATCGCGGCACTCGGTTCGAGTTTCCTCGACCGGCCACTCGATCCTGAGCTGGTAGTGTTCGGCGAGGTCGGGCTGGCAGGCGAAGTACGTGGGGTGCAACATACGGCGCTGCGGGTTCAAGAGGCCGCGCGTCTCGGTTTGCGCAAGTGCTTGCTGCCGCGCACCAACGCACGGCAAGTCGAGACCGTTCCCGATATCCGATGCATCGGCGTCGCTTCCTTGAGCGAAGCTTGGGATGTGCTTTTTGGCCGCTAGACCCCGCGCCGATCCGGCGCCCGCCCGAGATGGCTCTCCGTGAAAAAACTCGACGATCGAGTCTCGCGAGAGCGCAAGCGCTGGCCATCATCCGCCGCCACCTCTCCCCGGTATTGTGGCCCCTGGCCTCACTCTTCGCGGTTACCTGAGGCCACACGGATTCGAGCAGACTGCATCTGGGATCGCCCCGCAAGAATCTCACTGGTCATTCGGGTTGCGCCTCCGAACGCATCGTGGTAGGAAGGCGGCCACTTTTGCGGTTGGAGAGGTACGTGCGGTCGAACCGGAGGCGGAAACGCTGGTCCGCAGCAAGTCTTTTGGCGGGTATCCTGCCAGCGCTTTCTGCCACCGCGCTCGTCGCTCACCCGGTTGTTCTACGGGCTCTGGATTCGTTTCCGGCCCGAAGGAGGCATGTGCCCGTGTAGATTCATTGATTCCGCGGCCCGGGAACGAACCTGGCCACCGCCGGGCTGTGGAGGTGTGCAAAGGAGGATTCGAGGTGCTGACGAGGAAGCCGGCGTTCGTGGTCATCGCGGTGGGGTTTCTGGCAATCACGGGCTGCAGTACGATGAAACGTTCGGACGCCGAGAAGCACTGGTGGCAGTGGCAAAAGGCGGAAGTTCCTCCCGACGCGGATCTTGGATCCCGGTACAACGTCAGCGTCGGTCCCTCACGGCCAAAGATTCGGGGCGAGCACTTAGGGCTGAAGTTCGACCACCCCAAAGTCAGCGATTTCGTCAGCAAATATCAAACGGACTTGCGCGGTTTTTACGGCCGCGCGCTGGAACGCAGCAGCCGTTATTTGCCGCGCATCGAAGCGATTCTGCGCAAAGAAGGCTTGCCCACGGAATTTGCCTACTTGCCCCTCATCGAGAGTGGGTTTCGGACGCAAGCTGTGTCACCGGCGAGGGCCGTCGGTCTCTGGCAATTCATCCCCGATACGGGCCGCCGTTATGGGCTGCGGATCGACCGATTTGTGGACGAGCGGCGTGATCCGGTGAAATCCACCCGCGCCGCAGCTCGCTATTTAAAGGACCTGTACGGGATGTTCGGCGATTGGCACCTCTGCCTCGCTGCCTACAACACCGGTGAGGGCCGCATTAGCCGCCTGCTCAGCACGTCCGATGCCAGCGATTTTTGGGAACTGAGCGAACGCGGCTATCTGTTTCGCGAAACGGAGGACTACGTACCGGGCTTTTTGGCAGCGCTGCAAATTGCCTCGCATCCCGAGGCATATGGATTCCAGCGCCCGCAACCTCAACCGTTAGAGTACGATCTTGTCCATATTGAGCACGTCATGCCGTTGGCGACCATTGCGCGGTGGACGGATCATCCTTTATCGCTGCTTCAAGAACTCAACCCAGCGTTGATCCAGAGTATTGTCCCGCCCGGCGGCTACACCATTCGGGTCCCCGAAGGTACGCGCCCGCTCGTTCAGGAAGCGTACGCACGTCTGACTCCAGGCGAACTGCTCGCTCTCCAGCGCGCGGCTTTACCACCGCCTCCAGTGCGTGTGTGCCGGCACAAGGGAAAACGGGTGCCGTGCAAGCGAGGGTCAACCGCGCTCGCTGCGCGAGCCTCGACGACTCCGAAGAACGCAGCGACGGCTACGGGAAAAAACGCAGTCCCCCGAGGCAGCAGCAAGACGGTGGCCAAATCGGCTGCCATCAAACAATCGGCGAGTAAAAAGTCACGGGCAGGCGCTCGGGTAACCAAACTCGCTAGTCGCACTCCGGCAAAACGGCAGGCGCGCAACTGAGTGCGACCATTCGAGAAGTTTGTCGCGGCTCGCGATGTCTGGACGCGCCCCGGAATCAGATCGTTACCGCGCATCCTCGTTCGGGCATGCGACCGGCCATCCGCACCCGCATGGCTGGCGTAGAGCCCGAGGTTCTTGCAAGTAGGTCTGGCCGTATCTTTACTGGCTGGCCTTTCTCGTCATTCCTCGATCACCCAGCGATCGTGCCGATCCGTCTCGCCAAAGCCTGCGCGGGTTGCGCCTCCGGGAAGGTAAACCGCGGTGCCGACCACAGCGGCGCCAAAGCCGTGCCGCGGTACCGGCATGGACACGTCCGAAAACCATCGGTCACGACTCAAGTCATAAGCTTCCACTTGCGGGAAAACGAACTGAGGAGATCGCAACGGATCCACCTCTCCACCAAATACGACTAACCATCTGCCCACGACGCCCGCCGCGTGCCCGCTGCGCGCAGTCGGCATCGGCGCAAGGGTCTGCCACGCGTTCGTCCCTGCATCCCAGCGGTACAACGCTGAGGAATTCGCTAGCCCGGATGGATCGTGGCGCCCGCCGACTACGTATAAGTTCTCGTTCCAAACGACCGCGCCAAGATGATTCAGCGCTTCGGGAAGTGGTGTCGCAGTGCTCCACGTCATCGTGTCCAAGTTCAACACCGCGTGCTGGGCTGAACTCGCCAACCCTGCGGCACCGCCAACCACGTGTAACTCTCGCCGCGTCACAGCGCAGGCGGCCGCGCCCACGGCCAAGGGTAGCGGCGGCAAGGGCTCCCACACATCTCGCGTCGGGTCGTAGCGGAAGACCTCGCTTACCGGAGTAAAGCTAGCACCTGCAAAGCCTCCGGCCGCATACACGAACCGTTCGTCGGCCGTTGCCGCTACGTGATGGAGCGGGCGGGGCAAGCGGGCCACAGTGCGCCAGCGCCCTTGCGAAACTCGATACGCTTCGACCGTGCTCACGCCTACGGCCCGGCTGGTAATGCCTCCGATGACGAACACTTCGTCTCCAAGGGCAGCCACGCCCACCTCCTGCCTTGGCCCACCCGGAAGAGGGGCAAGATCTTCCCAGCGGCTGCGTCCTCCGGCAGCACAGATTGGGCGGTCCAGCGCCGCGTAAGACAATGCCTGCACCAGGAAGGCGACACTCGCGGAGCCGGTCTCTCCGCCACAGACTGCCGCTTGGCCAAACAACGCATGCACGGCTGCGGCAATCTCGACCGACTCCGTGCGCCCATTGGCGTCGCAATCCCCCGGGCAAACCTTCGACTGGCCTTGCACCGCAAGCGCAGTCCACGTGAAGGCTGTCAGCACCAGTAGGCGTCCCATTCGGACCATGGTGCCAGGCATCTTGCCTCTGGCTTACGCTGGCGTGCAAGAGCCGGCCACCCCGCTTGAGTCGAACGGGGGCCGGAGCTCAGGCCAGCAAACTTGCCAAAGCGCTCGGCAGCGCCTTGAAGGTGAACGATCCTTTCAGGAGCAACTCCCGTGCGGTCGAAGCATAGAAGTGCTCTTCCCGTGAGGGGGCGCGGTCCAAAGCGATCAACAACGGCAGGTCGGAGGTATTCTCCTGCTGCCGGAGTGTAGCCAGAGCCCGCGCCGCTCCCGGCGTGGCCGGCGACAAGTGCAGGGCGGTCGCCTCCGGAGCAATGATGTTCGTGAACTCCAGTGCCTGCTTGCCATCCAAAACGATCGAGGTGGAGATCCCGGCTTTCGTGAGCGGCTCGCGGAGTTTGTTCATACTGTCCACGTCGGCACTCACGGCCAGCACCTTTTTCACCTTGGGCCGCAGCCAATTCAGAGAGGCCAGCAAGCGCTCGGCGTCGAGAGGCCACAAATCGAATTCGGCTCGACCAAAGCAAAATCCTTTTTCGCCGTTCGGGGGCACAACGTACGCAAGCACGCGCCATGCGCTCCATGCCCGCTCCGAGCGCAACTTGAGTAACGCGCGCCATGCTTGAGGACCGGCGCCCAAATTGATCAAGACGCAACCGCTGCTTGCGGGCGACAGGTGTCGCACCGCATCGTCGTTGGGGGCCACCACCCGCACCTCGAACCCAGCCGCCCGCAAGGCAGCGCTTGCCTCGTCTGCGCGCCGGCCGCCGTCGAGGACGAACAGTTCTCGGACTGCCTCACCGGCAGCCACCCCGTTGTGTTCGCCTGCGGTTACCGTCGCGCCTGCATCCCGTGCCGTCTTCGGAACTGCCTTTTCGAGTTCGGCGGCCGTTACGGTCACCACGCCCGCACCGGCCGCCGGACCGTTACCGAGCGGCGACTTGCTCGCGGCTTCTTGCGCAAAGCGCAAGGCCTCTACCAGCTCCTCCCGTTCTTGCTCCACCCGAGCCAACGCGCGCTCCCGTTCGTTGAGCCTTTCCTCGAGTTCGGCCAGCTTGGTCCGTGCCTCCTCCAGCGCAGCAGCCAGTTCCGCGCACTCGCTTTCTGTAGCCAGCTTGTCTGCTTGCAACTGCTCGTAGCTCGCGCGCAACTCGGCAACCAAACCGCGCTGCTGGTCCAAGGCTGCCTGCTGTTCCGCCAGCAGCCCTTCGACCCGGCGTCGCTCCTCGCCCAGTTGTCGCAATTGTTCTTGCAGGCGCAGGCGCTCGGCTTCCAGATCGGCGAGTACTTCCGCGCGTTCCTGGGCTGCCCGTTCGATTTCTGCCTGCAGCAGCTCGCGTTCGCGCTCGCTACGCGCCAACTCACCTCGAAGATGATCCAGTTCCGATAGCACCGCCGCGAGACGCTCCTCCGTCTCTTGCGCGGCTGCAATTTGCGACTGCTGGGCAGACCACCGCTGCTGCCACGCCTCCACATCGTTGCGCAACTGCTGTAACTGCCGCTCGGCATCCAGCCGCCGCTGTTCTGCCAGCGCAAGCTGTTCTTCCGCCGAGCGCAGGCGCTCGACGAGGG
The DNA here is from genome assembly GCA_026004215.1 of Candidatus Binatia bacterium. Taxonomy (GTDB): domain Bacteria; phylum Desulfobacterota; class Binatia; order HRBIN30; family HRBIN30; genus HRBIN30. The sequence continues at coordinate 116,786 of BPIR01000004.1, read as the reverse complement.
TTGCCTGCTCGAGGCCGCGCCGCTGCGCCTCGTCGCGCCATTTCGTGAGTTCTCGCTCGGCGTGCTCCAATCGCTCGTTGAGTTGGGCTCGTCCTTGATTGAGCTCGGCGATTTGTTTGCGCAAGTGTTCCACGACGCCCTGGAGCTCGCCGACCGTAGAGGCATGCGCTTGAGCCAAGTCCCGCGTGCGCTTTTGGTGCTCGGCCAGCGCCCCTTCCAGCAATGCCTTTTCCTGCTGCAACGCGCGGTGTTCCGTGCGCACTCGCTGGAGCTCGCGCGCTAGGGATTGCACCTGCTCTCCTTGCGAAGCCCGTGCCTTGGCCAACTCCTCCTCCAAGCGCGCGTTCTCCGCTGCAAGCGATGCATAACGCTCTTCGTGGCGCAAACCCTCGCTTTCCAGCTCCTCTCGCCGTTGCAAAGCTTCTTCCAGTGCCCGTTCGCGCTGCGCCAAGCGCACTTGCAACTCAGATATGGCCGCTTGGGCTTGTTGCAGCATTGTTTCGGCGCCAACCGCTCGCGCTTCGAGCTCCCGGATTCGCTCGGAAAGCGCTTGCTCGGCCTCGGTGGCGCGCGCGAGGGCAGCGTCGCGCTGCGCCTCCAGCGCCGCCAGCTCCGCGCGTAAGTTGTTCACCGAGCCCCGCAGCACCTCCAGCTCTCGCAACTGGGCTTGCTGCGCCTGTTCTTTTTCTTGCCACTGTTCTCGGGTGTGTTGGCGTTCGCGCTCCCAGGCGGCTCGCTGGTTGGCGAGTTCTGTTTCCACTGCGCGCAATCGGGCCTCGAGTTCCGTAGCTCGCGCCATGGTTTCGGCGTGCGCTCGTTCGATTTCTTGCGCGGCGCTCGCGGCAAGCTCTTTTTCGAATTGTGCTTGTTGCAACTCTTGCTCGAGCTGGCGCGCCCGTTCCATGGCCGAGTCGAACTGAGCCTTGCTCTCTGACAAACGCTCTTGCAGCTCGGCGACATCGTGACGTGCGGTTTCGTACTCCCGCTGGCGCTCTTCGGCCGCCGCCTCGGCTGCAGCTACGCGCGCCGCTTGTTGCTCGAGCTCTTTTGTTCGTAAAGCCAGGGCATTCTCCAACTCGCGCCGCGTAGCCTCCAAACGTTCGATCGTCGCCTGCAGCGCAGCCGTGCGCCGATCTGCGGCCACCTGAGTTTGCGCCACCAAGTTGCGGGCCACCAGGATTTCGTCGGCCAGGGCGGCGCGGGCCCGTTCTGCTTGTTCCGCCTCGCCGCGCACCCGTGCCAACTCTTTCTCTAGGTGAATGACCCGTTGCTCCCATTCGCTCGCCGTATGCTCGCCCACATGTTCGAGTTCGGCACGCGCGGCAGCGAGCTCCGCCTCGAGTTCCACGACCCTCGCGGCCAATGACTCGGCTTGAGCGGCCAGTACGGCGCGATCCGCGAGTTGCTGGCGCAAGCGGGCCACCTCCCGTTGCCAACGCTCTATTTCGGCGTCGCGGGCGCGGGCGGCTTGTTCCCAGGCGTCCTGTTGCTCTCGGGCGCGCCGCAACTGCTCGGCGAGGACCTGCGCCTCGCTGCGCACAGTGCTTAGTTCCGCCCGCAGCGACTGCGCCAAAGTCTCCGCGCGACTTCTCTCTTCATCCATGGTGGAGCGGAGCTGTTCCAATTCTTTGCGGCTGGCCTCCAGCTCGAAGTGGGCGGTTTTCAACGCTTGTTCCAGGATCTTGCTCTGTTCGCGTGCCTGCTCGCTCTGATGGCGCCAGTAATCCAGTTCGGCATTGAGCTGTTCCAAGGTACGCTCTCGCGCCTGCAGTTCTTGTTCCCGCGCCACCAATTGCTGCAGCAGGGAGTCGCGTTCCTGCTCCGCGGCTGCCCATCTCTCCTGCCAGAACGCTTGCTCCTCTTCGCGGCGTTGACGTTCTTGTTGCCACCGTAGCTCCACCGCCTGCCGTGCCTCTTCGGCTTGTCGCCAGCTCGCTTCGCGCTGCCGCAGGTCGTCCACCAACCGCTGCCGTTCGACCAGTGCGTCGTCCAACCGCGCACTGAGCTCGCTCACCGTGGACGACAAACTCTTCGACTGCGCTGCGGCTCGCTGCAATTGCAATTGTGCCTCGCGGAGTTCTGCAGCCAAGCGCTCTGCCCGCTCTGCGGATTGCAGCGCTTCGGCCTTGCCGCGTTGTAGCTCGCGCTCCGCTTCCGCGGTTCGCGCCTGTAATTCTGCGGCCAGCGCCGCTTTCGCCGCCTCCACTTCTGTCAGTTGCCGGCGCAGAGCGCTGAGCTCGTCGAGCAAGGCCCGGCGCTCGCGCACCATGGCGTCGCGCTCTTCTTGGAGATGCTCGAGCCGAGTTGCAATCTCCACGCGTGCGGCTTCGTGGCCATCCAATTCCCCGCGCAGGCGCTCCAGTTCCGTTTGGGCGGCCGTATACTGGGCGTGCAACGTGTCCCAAGCTTCCTGCGCTGAGCGTGCCAAGCGTTCTTGTTGATCGAGCTGCACGCGCAACGAGTCTACCAGCCGGGCCAGCGAGTCCGCCTCTTGGCGGGAAGCGTTGAGTTCGGCTGTCAGCGCTGCGGCTGCATCGGCAGACCGCTGCCGTTCCTCGTCGAGTGCCTGCCGCAACAACTGGTTTTCCGCCATGGCGGCTGCGCGCGCCGTTTCGCTGTCCGCAAATTGCGCATGGATCTCCTCGGCAATGCGACTGGCCCGTTCCCACTCGGCGCGCAACGAGACGAGCTGTTCCGCCAGCGCATCCCGCTGCACCATCGTGCTGCGCAATTCCGATTCGAGGCGACCGAGTTTCTTGGTGCGCTCCACCAACTGTTGTCGAGCGGCCTCGGCCTCGGTTTTCCAAGCGTCGCGGTCGGCCTCGAGGGCAGCGCGTTCTTTGCCCGCCTCTTGCCGGAGTCGGAGCACTTCCTCCTCCAGGTTGCGCCGTTGGGCGTGGAGAGATTCGATTTGCGCGGCCAAGCGATCGCGCTCCTCGAACACCGCCATGGCAAGAGTTTGCCACTCGGCCAACTGCGCCTCCGCGCCACCGGAACGCGATTGTAAAGCATCCCACTCGCGCTGGAGGTTGTTCAGTGACTGTTGCAAGGCCTGAATGCGCCCTTCGGCCAAGCGCACGGCGCGCGTGCGCTCCGCCTCGGAGGCAACCAAGCGATCTTGCAGCGACTCGACCTCGGCCCGTAGTCGGGCGATCTCCGCGGCTTCCTCGGATTCGCGCTGGTGAAGCTGCGCCAGTAGCTCATCGCGCTCCCGTTGCAGCGAATGCGTGTTCAGCGTCAACTGTCGCACGCGCGCGTTCGCTTGATCGAGTTCTTGTCGGAGCTGATTCAACTCTTCCTCGAAGCCCCGGCGCTCCGCTTCGAAGTCTTTCACCGCGTGCGCTGCCGACGTGCCGGTATCCTGCCAAAGCGGAGGCTCGACAGCGGGTGCACTGGCCGGCGAAGCCGCACCTGGGTCGATAATGGCCCCGGCGGCCGCCAGTTTGGCCAGAGCTTCTTGCACTTTCTCGTTTTCGATGGTGATGGGTGGAGTCTCGGCTGCGCCCTGACTGGCGTCGCGCAACACCGGCGCACACACCAGCAACGCCTGGCTCAAGGTGTACAAGTCCGCGTCGGAAAACTGCCGCCGGCCGGCGGCGAATAATAAAACGACTCCCGCAGGCTGCTCGTTTTGCAGCACCGGCAACGCCACGATCGTGAGCCCCAAACGCGCCACGTCGGCGAGCGCACGCGGCACGAACGGATTCTTGTGGGCGTCGGTAATGATGCTGATGCGGTGATTGCGCGCGGAGCGCATGGGAATGTCCCACAAGCAGGCCTCTCCGCCGCCCAAGGCGGCAATCGCCTCCGTATTCAAGCCCTCGGCCGCCAGCAGCACGAGGCGTTCGCGCCGCACCTCGTAGCCGAGGATGGCAACGGCCGTGACCCGCATCGCTTCGTGCACCACGCGCGCGACCTCTGCGGCGAAGTCCAGTCGCGGCAGCCGCCTCGCGAAAATACTCACCAAGCGATTGCCCAGACCGGCCAAGTTCGTACTTGCCGGGGTAACCCCTTGCTGGGACACGCGCGCTTCCGGCTTAGCGGCCGACCGCATCGACCCTTTCCTCCGCGCAAGCGCTAGAGACACACCCAGGCCGCGCCGATGCCGCTTTCGAGCTCGTCAACCACATTGTCATAGGTGGGGCCGCAACCGCTAGGGCAAGACGCATACCAGCGGGCTCCCGCACGATGGTACGAAACGCTTGGTGCCCTTCGGGGCACGCGCATAGGCGCAAAGTTGCCAGGTGCCAACGGGAGTTGCTGTGGGAGGATGCGCGCGTCCCGCTGCCTCGTGGCGGTCGCTTCCATTCGCCCAGGAGGCGGCGACACCGGGGTAGGCGGGCCCTGGGCATCCGTACGCTCGGGTCGCCCATCAAGCCTCGCCACCCCCGTGGCGGCGGGTTTGTAACCTGGGTGAGAGGGCGGGTTGGAAACCCGCCGCCGCGCAGCCGGAGGCGAAAGAGTACGGGGGCACGGAGCGTGACATGGGCCGTCACGGCGGCGCGCGTTGGCACCCCCGAGCGGAATCACACCGGCAGGGCGTGAATGAAGCCGCCCATTGTCCGGCTCCGTCACCGGTGATTCCTCGGGCCTGGCCTTGTGCCAGCCGGCCGCGGGGCCCCTCTCCCTCACCCTAAAAGGTACAAGTGAGCAGTGTAGGGGCGACCGGCCGGTCGCCCCTACATGCCTCGGCATTTGGTTGGTCAAAACCTACCGAAAAAAGACCGGGCCCTTGCCCCGGGCCGGTCGCCCCTACATGCCTCGGCATTTGGTTGATCGCTGGAAGAGCGGGCCGTCACCCTGGCCCTGTGCCTGGAAGGGAGTAAGGACAACTGTGCAAGGATAGAGGCAACCGCCAGGGTCGCCGCTACAGGTTCCCGGGCAAGGGTGGGCCAACGAACCGGCGCAATTCGTGCCGCTAGAACACCATCCCCCTCGGTAGCCTGGCGCACCGACCCGGCCGTTCGTAGGGGCAAACCTTGCGGTTGTCCGTGGTTGCACCGGTAGTTCGGGCAGGCACAAGGCCTGCCCCTACGCGGTTGGCCTGCCGCGACTAGCCCGGGGGGCACGTTGGTGCCGCTTAGCGAGGGCCGGCAAGGGTGCCGGCGCCCCCGGGTGCGGCAGGGGGGACGTTTCCTTTAGGTCCCGCGGGGCAAGCCCAGAACGCGCTCTGCCAGCGTGTTCCGCTGAATTTCGGAGGTCCCCGCTGCAATTGTGCGCCCGCGGGAATACAGCAGTAAGTGCTGGAGCCGGCCGTGCAGCGGAGCGCGTGGCTCGCCCTTACTCAAGGCTCCGTACGGGCCGAGCATTCCCACGGCCGTGTCGAGCAGCCGCTGGTACATCTCGCTCCAAAAGAGCTTCTCGAGAGAGCTTTCCGGGCCTGGTTTTCCGCCCCGCAGCAAACGAGTCAAGTAACGATACGAGGTGTACTTCATCGCCTCGCTCTCGATCCAGGCTTGGGCCAAGCGCTGGCGCGTGATGGGATCCTCCCGTGCCGTGCGGTTGTTCACGCGCCACCGTTGCGCCAGTCGCAGTGTGTCTGAAAGTGCGGTGCGCGACTGCAGTTGGCGCGCAAAGGTCAGGATGGTTCGCTCGTACAAAAGCGTGCTCACGGCAATCGGCCAACCCTGATTCAAGCCCCCAACCATGTTTTCGGCCGGTACGCGAACATCGTCGAAAAACACTTCGTTGAAGTCCTCGTCCCCGTTCATTTGCTTCAGCGGGCGCACGGTCACGCCGGGGCTGTGCATATCCACGAGAAAAAACGTAATGCCTTTGTGTTTCGGGACCGTGGTATCTGTGCGCGCCAACAACATGCACCAGTCCGCATAGCGGGCAAAGCTAGTCCATACTTTTTGCCCGCGAATCACGAACTGATCGCCGTCGCGAATGGCCTGCGTGCGCAGCGCCGCGAGATCGGAGCCTGCCTGCGGTTCGGAAAACCCCTGACACCAAATTTCGTCCGCCGACAGGATCGGAGGCAAGTAGCGACGGCGCTGTGCTTCGGTTCCATGGGCAATCAGGATCGGTCCCGCCATGGTCAGTCCGGCCAAATTGATGAGCATGGGCGCGCGTGCACGCGCCATCTCCTCCTCGAAAATCATCTGCTCCACGAGCGTGGCTCCGCGGCCGCCGTATTCCTTCGGCCAGGCCAAACCACACCAGCCGGCCTCGTGGAGGCGCCGTTGCCACCCCCGCCCGTAGGCAACCCACGCATCGAGGTCTTCTGGTTCCGGACCCGGGTGGTTGGCCTGCAGCCAAGTGCGCAATTCGTGTCGAAAGGCGCGCTCCTGGGGCGACTCGTTGAAATCCATGCATACCTTTTCGCGCAAATTGGATTTCGAGCCAAGCGACCCCTAATCATCCCTGACCCGCTCGCCTCTCTCGACCCACAAAGCGCGATCGCTCCATCGCGCCGCCTGCCACCACACTGGCGGCGACGAGCAAACACAGCACGGGGTACATCCACATGGCGGCTGCGATTCCGGTGTAGTCTGCCAGGACAGCCATGAGCCAAGGAAACAACATCTGCCCCATTCCGGCACCGGCCAGCAACGCACCCGTGACCCGTGCCACGTCGCCTGGGTACCACTGCGCCGCGAGAGCAAGAATGCCCGGAAAAATGCCGGCGAGACTCAAACCCAGTAGAGCACCCAAGGCAGTGAAGGCGGCGGCGCCGGGAGCAATCAAGCTCGACGCAGCGGCGGCGGTCGCGCTGAGCGCCAAGGTTGCCAAAAAGCGCACGCTGCTACGGCCCGGCGCCCACAAGGCCAACAGCAAACGCCCCAAAGTCAGGCCGGCCCAGTACGCCGCCAGGCCTTGCCCTGCGGCTGGCAAAGACAAGCGATGCACCGAGGTAGCGTACTTCGTGTACCAGCTACCAAACCCGATCTCCGCCCCGACATATGTACCCATCGCCACTGCCAGAGCAATTTTTGCTGCGTGGCCGCGAGCGTTCCGCCGCACCACCGGCCGCGGCACATCCGAGCCATGAAACCCGGGCGCGGCCACACAGAATACCCACGCTACAGCCGCGAGCCACACAAGCGCAGCCCCGCTCGCCCAAATCCCGAACCAAGGAATCCCGAATGCTAGGGCGCTCGCGGCCAGAAAAGGCGTCAGGACGGAGGCGACTCCGAAAAAGAGATGAGTAAAATTCAGCACGCGATTGGGCTGCGCGCCGTTGAGCAACAACACCGTATTCGTGCCGATTTCGACAGCGCCGATGCCGAAACCTGTAACCGCCATGGCCGCCAAAGCCGCCGGCCAAGTGCGGACCCAACCGAGTGCCACCAAACCCACACCGAGCACTAGGGCACCTGCGGCGGATGACCAGCGACCATCCAGGTTTCTCGCAACTCGCGGAAGGACAAGCACGACACTCAGGTGCCCCAAGGGCTGCGCCGCCAATAACGAACCTGCCCCGGAGAACCGTAGGTCCAGGCGATCGATCAACAGCGGCAAAAACAAACCCGGCAAGACCACAGCGATGCCGACTGCGGCAAAGGACATCGAGCCTAAAACAATCAGTCGGCGCGTACTCATGCTGGGGTGGCGTGTTTCCTACCGAACGGCAACCTGGTCGAGACCCAGTCCCGTTCCCCCTAGCCTAGCTGGCGGTGCGGGGATCGAGGCGATCGCGCAAGTAGTCTCCGAGAAAGTTAAAAGCCATGACGGTCGCAAAGATAAACGCCCCAGGAATGAGTACCCACGGATACCGGGCTAGCACCTGAACGTTGCGCGCCGCCGCCAGCAAATTCCCCCAGCTTGCACCCGGTTCTTGAATTCCGAGGCCCAACAAGGAGAGCGCACTCTCGCCCAGAATGAAGCTCGGGATGCTCAAGGTCGCCGCAGTCATTGTGTACCCAAACGTGCCTGGGATCACGTGCCGCACAATGATGCGCAGCCGGGACGCCCCTAACGCACGGGCCGCCTGCACGTATTCCCGCTCGCGCAGCGACGCCACCATACCCCGGACAATGCGGGCAAAGCCCGCCCAGCGCACGAAGCTCATGAGCACAACAATGAGCACGAAAGTGGTGGCCGGATCGATGTTCGGCGGGATCACCGCCGCCAGCGCGAGGAGGAAGTAAAACGAAGGCAGCGACATGACCACCTCCACCAGCCGCATCAGAGCGTTATCCACCCAACCGCCCCAGTAACCCGCGATGGCCCCCACGATCAGACCAATGGAAAAGCTGAGCGTGACGCCAATCACACCAATGAACAAACTCACGCGCGCCCCAAACACCACACGCGAGAACAAGTCCCGACCCAGGCTATCCGTTCCGAACAAAAAGAACCGCGGCTCACCTGGCGGGGTGGTGAACAACCGGCCGTGAGCGAACAGTTGCACAGGCACGCGTCGCGACCGGTCTTCTTCGTACCGGCGCGTCATCGGGTCCACGAGGCGCTGCGGGTAGGTGTACAACACCGCCTCGCGCCACAGCCAGGGAGGGTTGATCCGCAAGGTCGAGGGAGGACAATTCGGAAACGCGCGCATCTGCTCGGTGTGGTCGTACGGCGCTACCCACGGGGCAAAAATCGCCATGAGATAAAAGCCGACAAGAACGGCCACACTCCCATACACTACCACACCGGCGTGGCGCCGCTTCGTCGGGAAACCCTGGCTGCCTGTGTCCATGGGCCTTGTCCGAGCCGAATTCCGTCGCCCTGCGGGCTCAGCCCTCGCGCTGCAGTCGGGTGAAGTCAATGCGTGGATCTACCACCGTCAGCAATACATCCGCCAGCAAATTGCCCACTAACAGCAGCAGAGAGCCAATGAGGATCGAGCCCATGACCACGTAAGTGTCGAGCTTTTGCACGGCCTCCAGGATCAACGTTCCCATTCCCTGCAGGTTCATCACCGCTTCCACGAGCGCAGCTCCGCCTAACAATTCTCCCAGCTCCGCGCCGGCCAGGGTGACGAAGGGATTCAAGGCGTTGCGCAAGATGTGTCGTCGCACCACGATGGATTCCGGAAGCCCCTTGGCGCGAGCCGTGCGAACGAATTCTGCCTCTTTGATTTCGAGAATGTTGGCACGCATGAGGCGCATCAAGCTGGCTAGTCCACCGGTCCCTAACACCAGTGCAGGCAAAACGAGGTGGCGCGCGCGGTCGACAATTTTACCCCACCAGTCGAGATCGTCGTAGTACACCGATATTGTGCCCCCCACCGGGAACCATCCGGTTTGCAGCGCGAGGTACATCAAGAGAAAGGCAAAGAAAAAGCTCGGCAGCGACATCCAGAAAAAAGCCGCAAAGGAAAGGCTTCGATCGAGCCAGGTGTTCGGCCGGAGCGCCACTAGGATCCCCATCGGGATCGCTAATCCCCAGGCAAGGAACATGCTGGCCAACGCCAAAATCACGGTGTTTCCCACGCGCATGGCGATCAGGTCCGTGACGTTCACGCGGTACGCCACGGACATCCCGAGGTCCAGGTGGAGAACACGCCACACCCACTTCACGTACTGCACCAATAGGGGATCGCCGTAACCGAACTGCTGCTCGAGCTGGCGGACCAGCTCCGGAGAGATCGCCGGGTTCATGCGCAACTGCGTGAAGAAGTTCCCGGGCGCCAAATTCATGATGAGAAAGGAGAGAAAGGTGATGCCCACCAGTAAAGGAACCATTTGCACGATTCGGCGTAAAACGTAGCCAGCCATCGTCGCTCGCCTCCCTTGCGGCTACAGCGCTGTCACCTCGCTCGCTCGTGCGCAGGCGCGCATGTTACTCCGCAAAACGAATGAGTTCTGGCCGGTACAAGCCCCACACTGTGGGGCGAAAGTTTTGCAACGAGTTCCGGTAGCTCACGAAGCGCAAATCCCGCACGGTCATGATGATTGGAAGTTGTTCGTGCAGGATTTCCTGAATCCGCCAGTAGTACTGGCGGCGCTTTTGCGGATCGAGCTCGCGCGACCCTTGATCCAGGAGCTGGTCAATCTCGGCCTCCCACGGCGTGGCAGGCTCCGGCTGATTCGGGTGCCAAAAGTGCAAGTTGCCACTCGATCGCAAAAAGTTGGCGCTGTTGTTCGGTTCGATCGTTCCGGTGAAACCGATGAGCACCGCATCCCAGTCGTAATTGGTGCTGAGCTTCTCTACTAGCGTTTGGAAGTCCAGCGGCCGATAATTCACCTTCATGCCGAGCTTGGTCCAGTCTTCTTTCAAGATGGAACACATCTTTTCGCGCACCTGGTTTCCTGCATTGGTGGTGAGCGAAAATTCGATCACGTTGCCGCGCGGGTCTTCGCGCCAACCGTCGCCATCCCGGTCGCGATAGCCTGCTTCGTCGAGGATCTTGCGAGCAAGGTCCAGGTCGTACTCGTAGTCCTTGAGGTTCGGGTTGTGGTACAGTTTGTTTTCCGGCGAGATTTCCGCCACCGCCGGTTTTCCATATCCGTTGAGGCAGTTCACGATCATGGATTGTTTGTCGATCGCATGTGCGATCGCGCGCAGGAAGTTGCGGTCCGTGAACCAATCGAGCCGCGGATCCCGCTTGCCTTCGCGAACGTAATGAGCGGGGTTACGGTTGAAGGCAACGAAAGTCGAGCCCGGGTCGAGCCCCACCTCTTGCACCGAAATTTTTAGCGTATCGGCTTTTTGCCGCAGTTCGGCAATTTCCTCCGGGCGGGGATAGTGAACGTCCGTCTGGCCGGCCATGAACTTGAGATACGTCGTGTCTTGGTCCGGCACGATCAACTGCACTCGTCCTTCGAGGTACGGCAGCGGTGCGCCCTGCTCATCGCGCATCCAGTAATCGTGATTGCGCTGAAACTCGATGAACTGCGCGGGGACGAACCGAGTCATGCGGTACGGACCAGTTCCCACGAGCTTTTCGGGCGGCGTATCAATGGCCCACTGCTGGGCGAACGTGCCATCTCGAAGCGACGGTTCGAGGATATGTTTGGGGATGAGCGGGATACCCACGGCGTTCAGGAACGGTGCGAACGGTCGTGGAAGAGTGAAGCGAACGGTGGAGTCGTCCGGGGCTTCTACCTTTGGGGGTTGGCCGTCCACCAGGAGGACGTGGCGAAAGCTATTCGGTACGCGCTCGTCGAACACGGTCTGGAACGTGAAGACCACGTCTGCAGACGTGAACGGCTGCCCGTCAAACCAACGAACGTTGCGCCGCAAGTGAAACGTCCAGCGAGTGCCGCTTTCGTCCACTTCCCACCGCTCTGCCAGCAGGGGTTCCTGTTCCGTGGTCAGCGGGTTCGTGCGCACGAGCCCTTCGAACAGGTCTCCGGTGGCGGCGCCCGAGGCCGCGTCCACGGACAAAATTGGGTTGAATGTTTTCGGGTCGCTGATCGTTGCCGTCGTCAGGTAGCGCGCCCGCGCCTTCTGTGGTCTCGGTTCGGATGTGTTCTCCCGAGAACAGCTCCAGCTCAGCGCGAGGCTGGCCAGGACGAGCATGGTCATGAATCTCGCCTTCACTGCGGCACTTCCTCCGTTTCCACCTCATCGAGATCCACCACGCGTGCTGCGGGCGGACGCGGAATGAGGAAGACGTCTGGATCGAGGCGCGGGTTCAGTTCCACCTCGCTGAGCTGCAGAACTACAGAACGGCGGTACCGTGGAACCTCGATCACAAGGTGTTGGGGCGCCAGTGGGCGTTCCGCGGTGTATTCGAGGTAGCGGGCTCGCCACAAAACACTGCCGTCAATGGCACTTTGCTCCTCGACCTCCGCGGGCACGCCGCGGGCATCCAAAGCGACCAGCAAGCCACCTTGTCCGGCGCCGGCATGGCGCAAGCACACATAGCGATCGGCCGCTTGCGGGCAGGTGGCCAGTTCGCTCTGTCGAGCTCCCGGCACGGCCAGCAACACATCGACCAACGTTTCGACCGGCATCCACAAACGCGTGTAACGCCAGAGGTTCTCCGCCGTGGCCGTGCCCTCGAAGAAGGTTTGCTCGTCGGGCCAATATGCGGCCAGCCGGTGGTCCTGCGCTGCTAGGACAAAAGCCGTACCCAGCATCGTGGTCACTTCGACTCGGATCCGGTTCGGGCGTTCTACCGCGATCGCCTGCCGCGAGGAGTAACGCTCTCGCGGATCCGTGTAGCGCAGCTTTGCCAGCGCACGCAGGCTTCGAACCGAGTTCGCCCGGCTGTAGAACCGCGCAACCACGTCCGACGGGTTTGTCCCACTTGCAGGCCACTCCGCAGGCCGGCGCGCAAACGTGCCGCAACCCCACAAGGCCAGAGCGGCGAGCACGTACACCGCGCGCGGTCGGGCAAGTCGGCACCTCAACGACCGGCTCCTTTCTCCCCCGACGACTCCCCCGCTTCCGGCTTGCCTCCCAACCCCTCGATCTTCGCCTGCAAGCGGCGAATTTGGTCGCGCTCCTTGGCCCGTTTGAGGGCTTGCTGGAACAAGTTCCGTGCTTCCTCGGTTCGGCCAACCTTCAGATAGGCGTCCGCCAAATGCTCGGTAATCGTCGGATCGTCACTGACCAGCTCCATGGCGCGCTCGAGTAGTTCGATCGCTTTGCGATAATCGCCGCGCTGGTAATACACCCACCCCAAACTGTCCACGTAGTAGCCATCGTTGGGTTCGATCTTCAGGGCACGGCGGATGAGCTCTTCGGCTTCGTCGAGGTTCACGCCTTGCTCGGCAAAGGTGTACCCCAAGTAATTCAACGCGGGCGCATTGTTGGGATTGAGCTCGATGGCTTTGCGCATGTGGCGAATACAGGCTTCTTTGTCCTTTGCTTCGTCGTACAACGCCCCCAAGGTAAAGTGATAGCGATCGTTGTCGGGGGCCTTGGCCACCAACTCCTCCATGACTTCGATGGCCTTCGGCAAATTGCCCTTTTCGCGATACAGGGAAGCCAGGAAGGTCCGAAAGTCGTCGCTGTCGGGTTTCGCTTCCAACGCCCGCTGGAGCGCAGCAATCGCCTCGTCGAGGCGCCCCTGGCGCTGCCGAATGGCGGCGATTTGGGCTTGGGCGTCGGCGTACAGTTCCGCTTCGCGTGGAATTTGCTCGAACTCCAAAACGGCACGATCGAAGTCGCGCAAGTCCGTAAACGCCGCCCCGAGGTAGTACCGCACGCGGTGGTTTTGGGGATCGGCCGCGAGCACGAGCGAAAACTCCGTCACCGCCTTCTCGAGATCGCCCTTTTCGTAATAGATGAGGCCGATCTTCGTGCGGGTGTCCTGCGGGTCGGCCTCGAGTTTCTCGAGTTCTTTGAATTCCGACAGGGCCTCGTCCAAGCGGTTTTGCCCCACGTACAGTCCGCCTAAGCGCTGCCGCACGACCGCGCTGTGCGGATCGCTCTGAAGCATGCGCTGGTAAATCTCGATGGCCTGCTGGGGCTTGTTTTGCATCTGGTACAGTTCCGCCAAGTCGAGAAGCAGATTTTCGGTGCCCGGGCTCAAGCGCAATGCCTCCTTGAAGGCCTTTTCCGCGGCGGCAAAGTCTTGCTTCGCTGCGTAAACGCGCCCCAGGTACGCGTATGCAAGAAACGAGGTCGGGTGCAATCGCGTCAATCGTTCCAGAACCTCGATGGCGGCATCGTAGTTTCCCTGTTTTGCGAGCAAGGCTCCTAGAAACAAGTGCGCCTCTTGGTTCGTCGGTTCCTGCGCCAACACGGCCTCGTATTCGCGTTGTGCCCCGGCTTCGTCACCCATCGCCGAGGCCAGGCCCGCTAGGAGCATGCGTGCATGAACGTCTTTGGGATCCAGGTCCACGGCAGCTTGGAGTTGTTCGCGGGCCTCTTGCAAGCGGCCCAAGCGCACGTACAGGAGACCGAGCCGACGCCGTAAAAATGCCGACACGGGATCTACGCTCACGGCGGCGGCCAGCTCCTCCGCGGCGCGCTCGAGGTTGCCCTCGTGCAAAGCCAGTTGAGCTTTCATGAAGTGCGCCAGGGCGGGGGCTTCAGCGGGAACCGGGACGGAGGGTACGACCTCCGACGGCCCGAGCTCCAGAGCCCAGGGAAATGCCCGCCAGGGGTCAGGCATCTTGCGAACCATCGTGCATCCGGCCAGGACCGACAGAGCGACGCAAACGAGAACTGGGGCCAAGTACATTCGAATGTCAGCACGAAGGCGCAGTGGCATATGAACGAGGACGCGTAGCACATTCCCCCTTGCCCTTCTATGTACGTGGCCGCACAGTGGCAACGCGCCGCAGCAAGGAGAGCATCGGTGATGAGTGAAGAGCAAGTTTGGGGACCAGAACGCGAGGGCGGCCAAGGACTGGATGCGGAGCAAACCGAGTCCGCGGATCGCGCCTTGGTGAGCCTACTCAGCGATCCTGAGGTGCGGGATCAGGTGGACCTTGTGTTTACCTGCCGCGACCGGACATACGAAGTGTGGTCTCGGCGGGGCTTGTTGCGCTTCCAGCGCCTGCGAAGCAACGGGCAGCAACGCTTCCGCATTGTCGAGCAAGTGGGAGAGAATCCAATTGCCCGCAGCGGCGTCGAAGCCGTCGCCAGCATCGAAGAGGAATGTGCGGCTGCGCAACGGTCGGGCTACCCGACAAATGATCCGAATCTGGCGTTTATCGAGCCGGCGGAGTTGACTTACCCGTTTGCAATGGAGCGGATTGCCCAACTGTTCGACAGTCCGTATACGGGCGATCTGATCGTCAGCCCGAAGTGCTATGCCTTCGGGGTACAACTCGGCCAGCATGGCGCACTCGATGTCTTGCAGTCGCGCGCGTTACTGGCTTTTGCTGGCCCCGGTATCGCCCCCGGCAGGTACACCATCGCGGTGCGTCACGTGGACATTGCCCCCACGATTTGCCGCCTCATGCGCTTTCCCTTGGTGGACGGGCGCGACTGGAGCGGTCTTCGTGCCTCGGACCGCGGCGTGCAGCCAGACGTGTATTTGGAGCGGCAAGACGGCCGGGTCATTGAAGAAATTTTGGCTCCCGACGGATCCCCCCGGCCGGAACGAGTGTACTTGATCGTGTTCGACGGCCTCAGCCACTCCGAGCTCGCCCATCTTTGGGCAACCCGCGACCCCGCGGTTCAAAACTTGCGTCGCTTGCTCGATCGCAGTGCTTGGTTCGCTCACGGTTCGGTGGTCAATTTTCCCAGCATCACCTGGCCCAGTCACAGTACGATTCTCACCGGCGCCTGGTGTGGCCACCACGACATCGTGAACCCCGCGTACTACGACCGCGCACGCCGCGAGCCGCTTGCCCCTCAAGCTCAAGGCATGCTCACCGAAGGATTCCTCGGCAGCGGGGTGGAAACGCTCTACGAGGCGTTTCGCCGAGTTTACGGACCGCAAGCGCTTACCGTGAGTATTCATGAGCCACAAAGCCGCGGCGCCCACCACGCTGCGCTGGAGCAACGAGTCTTGGGACCGCGCGATCGCTTACGTGCGTACACTGCCGAGTTGCTGCAGGACATTGACCCGCGGTATCAGGCCGATGGGAAAGAGAGTGTGCATCGCGAGGCGATTCTCGATGCGCGCGGCCTGGCGCAGCTTCTCGCACTGCTGGACGATCCAAGCTTGCCGCCGCCGGTGTTCGTCGCCCATGAATTCGCGCTCACCGACGGAGCTGGGCACGAGTACGGCCCGCACGGAGCGGGTCTGCGTGCCGCTCTTGCAGAGACGGACCGACGCCTCGGCATCGTGCTCGACGTCCTGGAACGCAAGGGGCTCGCCAGCTCCACGTTGTTCGTTCTCACGTCCGATCATGGCATGGCGGCGCAGCGCGTGGAGCTCAAGGCAAATCCTGCGCGCCACCCTGAGCGCATCGGGATGCGGACGATTACGGGAGAACCGATGATTTGGCTGCGCGATATGGCCGTGCGGGTGGAGCGAGCAGCCGATGGGCGCACCGCCCGGGTATTCGTGTTCGATAACGATGCCGATCCCTCCGGCGAGCTTTTACCACTGGAAGGGGCAGAAGTGCGGGTGACCGCGGGATCCGACCGCCTCGTCGCGCACTTGCGCACCAACGCCGCGGGCGTGGCCGGGTTCGCGATTCCGGCAGATCGTGCAGCCCACGAAATTGCCCTATCGGTACGCCATCCCGAGTTCAATCCGCGTCACTTGCGGCTGGACGGGACCGGGCTTTTCCCTTCAGCGCGAGAGCGACTGTTCGGCCGCACGTCCGGGGCCAGCTAGACCATCGCGCGATGTAGGCGGCCGCGGGAACACCGGCACGCCGCGCATGCAACCGTCGCGCGACATTGGCGGCGCACCGTTCGTCCTCCGTAGTTGCGAGAGTCAGTTTCCCCCGTACGTATCGTCAGCTTGCTCGATCATGCGTTCGAGCAGCTTTTGTTGCGCCGCTTGGTAGGCGAGCTGCCGCATCATCTCCTGAGCTTGGTGCACCAAGGGTAAAGCAGCGAGATAACCAATCAGTTGGCCGGGAGAGAGCTGGTCGAGCGCAGCCTCCATGTGCTGCATCACTTCTTCCGGGATTTCCAGCACGCCCATTTGGGCAAAAAAGTCAATCGCCTGGGCGGCACGTTCCGCAAAATCGCGGCGCGCTTCATGTTTTTCCTCTTCCGACACTTGCACGCGCAGCTTAGCGGCGGCGCGGTCAAACAGCCGGTCGAAGGCTTTGAGGACGATCTCAGTTTCTTTGGACCTAGATTTTTGCATAACGACGCTCGGCAAACGTAAGCACGGCAATCTCGGTTGCAACCCCTATGGCTCAGCGCTGGCGGCGTTACGGAGCAATTTCAACGACGACACGACGCCATGCACAAAGCGCAGCCGCCACTCGCCGTCGGCATCCATGGCGGGAATTAATGTTTTCGACTGCTTCAGCTCCGCGATACGCTGACGCTCGCTGGCTAGGTTGTTCCGACGAACGTGATAGTCGAACACAAAAAAGCGGTCGTTTCGTTGTGGGCTGGCGAGAAGCTCGGGGAGCCGGGAATCGCCGGTGAGGTCGCAATACTGGATCAAGGGGAGGTTAACGCCCGAGTAAGCCGCGAGTTTCACCCACAACCAGGATCGCCCGTTGATTTCCAGTAGCTTATACTGGCCATCTCTGGCGTCGTACTTGAACTCGACCTGGGCGATCCCGTGAAAGCGCGCTCCTTCCAACAAGTTACAGGCTGCGTGCACCACGGCACGGGGCAGCTCGAGTGATTCGGCGACGCTGGCCATGCCGTGGTGGTAGGAATATTGGGTGATTTTGCGACCGGTGTAGCACCGCAAAACCTTCCCTTCCCGATTACTGTAACAACCTACTGTATACAGTTGATCCGGCTCTCCGGGGATATTCTCGGCCACTTGGAAGGCACGGCCCGGAAACTCTCGCGCGAGCTCTTCGAGGCATTGTTCCAGCATCTCCGCGTTCTGGAGTATACGTAGGCGAAAGACGCGCTCGCCTCTCGCGAAGCCGCCCGCGAGGACGGCTTGAGGATCAGTGGGAAGCGAAACCCAGAAATGTCCGGACGTTCCCCAGCAACGAACCGGGTATGCTTGGGGAGCGGCACACCGACCCGTTCCGCCAACTCGTACTGCCAGTTCTTTTCGAAAATGTTCAACCCGATCGCCGGCGAAGCTGGCACGTGATAACGGGAGGCAAGACGGTCGTACCCGCGGATCAGCGCCTCTAAATCGAGATCTGTGCTCGGGAAGAGCACAGCGTTGCCCTCGAAGAACTCCTGCGCCCTCAGGAGCGCATCCACCAGGGTCTCTCCCCGCCATGGCCGTTACACCAAACGCGCGCACGGGTAGCGGGAAAAGCGGCCAAATGCCGGGGGCCAGTCGCGCTCCACAGTCATCACTGGAACGGCTCCCAAGCTGAGGGAGTGAATGATGCCGATACCCGCCGTCTCGCAGTTCACGACGACGGCTGGGCTACGGAGGTTTTTCGGCATGGTATTTCAGCGGTCCAGCATGGTGTCTGCGCGCAGGCCCTGACGAATCGTTTCCACAGAAATCACTTCTTGTGGGGGGATGTTGCCGAGGTTCACGTTGTTGCCAAAGTGCTTGACCAACCAAACCTGCTGGGCCTTTTGCGGAGCTTCGAAAATCAGTCGCTTCGGATCGATTTCCACTTCAATTTCTTCGATCAGGCCGGTGCGAATTTCGCCGCTCTCGCGGTACAAGCCGACGGTGCCCGACTCCCGGCCCTCGGTCACGACTTTCCAAGCTCCAGCAGCAAGCTCGCTTTTGATCTGGGCAACCCAGCGAAAGGGCGCCACAACGACCTTGGCGTCTTTGCTGCCCACCTCCGAGAGCCCGCGAAAATCCTTGGCCAGCTTCTCGATGTCCCGGCATTTTTCGAGCAGCTCTAGCTCGATGACACCGTCCGAGACCTCCACTGATTCGGAGCCATGGTCCTTTAAAAAAGACACGTATTCATCCAGTTTTCGTTGGCTTACCGCCAGTTCGAACAGGCTTCCACCGCAACACACGTCAATGCCGCTGGCCCGTAAACGTTCGATCTCGGCCGTCAAGTTCCGCACGACCGCCGGAGTAGCCCAGCCGAATTTAACGATGCCCACGTACGGAGCGGCCACCTCCGGTAGGCTTCTCACTTCTGCCACCCACAAGCCCTTGTCGAGTACGTGGGTTAAGCCGTAGCCGCGAGGTTTGTGGGTCCGAGTGGGATCGGCACACAACTGCTGGATGTTCAGCGCCACTCCTCCTTGGCCGCGCCGATGGCGGCGCGTACTTCCCTGAAAAGTCGGTCCGGGAAGTGGGCAGCCACTTCTCGCCTTTCTGACGCGGCGAGAAGCTGAGCCACGCCTGCTTCCAGTTGCCCGCTCATCTCTTCCACACGGATGGGAGCACAGCCCCCGATTCCTGTACGTGTCGCCACCACGCGCTCGAGCGCCAGCTCGCGAAGCATCGCTTCCGCATCGAAGGAAAGACCCTGCCCAAGCACGCGCGCGGATGCGGAACGCAGCAAGGAGGCGAACGTCGAGGCATCGAGTTCCGCGAACTCTCGGCCGGCAAGCTCTGCAGCAACGATGCCCGTAATCTCGTGAGCAGTGCACGGGTCCACGCCAGTCTGCAGGACCAATAAATCTACCAGTTCCGCCGCCGCGGTGAACGCCCGATGGGAGCGCACATAAATCAACTAGGCCAGGGTGAGAGCTTCGCGGCGCGCCCGAGCCAAGTGCAACCACCCCCATCCCAGCCGCCGTTCCAACTCGATATCGCGATTGCTGTAAAGATCACCTCAGCGCGAATCCAAGGAAAGGTTGGACGCGCCCGCTTCATGAATGGCCAGGAGCTCTCGAAGAAGCGCCACAGCAGCGGAGCGAGGAATGATCTTTCGTTCGAGCAGCATCAGAACGTGCGCCAGATCCGCGTAAGTCAGCCCTTCGAACAAATAATCCACGTAGCCGAGTTCGCTTGCAAAAGCCCGGATTAAGTTTGCCGAAGGCGGCTCCTGCAAGCGGGTCCCAACACCGAGCTGGTGCTCTCGCGATTTCGTCCAGTCCGCCACGGGACCTACCCAGCCACGTAATCGCGGGCGGATTCACCCGCGATGTGTCCGTGAACCAACGAATCCGTGATGCCATTGCCCATGGGCGGTTTTGCCCGCGCAGACCACCCGTAATTTCCCCCGCGAGAAACAGCCCAGGGATGACCGAGGCACAAGTCGGCGTGATTTGGAAGCCGCCAAGAAAGTAGTGGAGGAAAGGGTACACGAAGACGTTTTGCCCGAGCAACTTCTCGCGCGTCAAGTACTGATGCAGCTTGGGAAACGTGCGGGCGATTTGTTCCGGATCGAGCTCGCTCAAAGTGAGCCAGAACCCTCGCTTGCCATCTCCGCAATCCACAGCCCGACCTTCGCGCGCCAAGGCAAACATGCGCTCCGTTAAGGCTAAGCGGTCGAGCCGAATATCGCCAATATCCTGTCCGTACCGATCCAATAGACGCACAGGGAAATTGACGATGCTTTCCGGCACCGCTTTGCCCACTCCGTTCTGGGTAGTCGCTACAATTCCAAATGGCTGGTACTGAAAGTAGTCCGGTTGCACGAGGGGCAATCCCATTGCGCGCATGCGCTGGAACAGCACGTGATTGATGTTGGGCGGGTCGGCGGTTTGCTCCGAACGTCGCTGCGCCATCCAGTAGGAAATCCGCCCGGTGCAGACGACCACCGCCCGAGCCTCGAGAATGGACGACGCCTCACCTGGCCCGACGAGCTCCAGACGGAAACGCCGCCCGGAGTATGGTTGAATGCCGGTAACCAGGTGGTGCTCCAGAATCTCCAGATCGCACCGCCGCACTTGGTTCCCAAGCACACTCATGATGGCAGGACCAATTTGCTCCCGCACCGACACGATCCGCGGCTCGCTTAGCCCACCCGCCAATCGGCGAATCAGTTCTCCGCGGTCGTCACGATCGAGCACGAACCCCCAACTTTCTAAAGCTTCCACAGTCGAGCCGACGTTGGCAACGACATTACGTACCAGCTTCGGGTCTGCCTCGCCTCGGGCAGAGCGAAGGATATTCTCCTAAAAGCGCTGCTCCGACTCGGCCGTTGGACAGGGTAGTTGGAGCCCCCCCTGAGCCATCACGGAATTCGAGGCTCCCAAAGAACCATTCGTGATGAGCACACAGCCCGGCGTCTGGGAGGCGTGAATCGCCGCCATGAGGCCCGCAGCACCACTGCCAATGATCGCAACGTTATACGAGGTACGCACCTGCTTTCGAAGTCCTTGGCTTGCGGAAATGTCTCGACAGCCTACTGGTCACGCCCAGAGGGCTTCGGCGATATCCAGGGCGCCGGCCGTTTTCAACCAGAGGTACGCGGACTCAAAAACCGTTGACTCCCGCGGCTTTTCGCCTTTACAAGGTTCGTGTATGCGCTCTTCCTGTCGTCGCACCCCACACTGGGTAATCGGGGCAACCGCGCTGCTCGCTGCTCTCGCTTCCGCACAAACCTATTACAAGTGGACCGATGAACATGGGACGGTCCATTTCTCGGATCAACCCCCGCCACGGGGGAAGTCGGTGGAAGAGCGGGTCATGGCTCCACCCCCACGCGAGGCAGAGGCGGCGGCACCTACACCCGCCGAGACCCGCGGTGAGCCAACACAAGGCCCTGCCCAAGTGGTGATTTTCGAACAAGACGTGGAATGGACCGGCCCGAACGCGGTGCGCGTGAGTGGCAAGTTGCGTAACTCTGGGGGCTCGCCGGCACGGCAAATCGCAATTGTCGTAAAGGCCGCCGATGCCGTTCAAGGGAACCCGTGTTTGGAGCGCGAAGTGGCTCCGTCTGCACAAGAACTTCCTCCTCGCGCTGAGGCGAGTTTCGAATCGGAAATTTCCGACCCGTGCTTGTTCGGACATCCCCCGGTCGAACTCTCGGCCCGCTGGGAATGATGGTGCGGCCTCGCCACGCGTGGCGGAGCGCACCCATCTCTCGGTGAACTTGCTCCCTCGCGCCACGGTGATAACTGGAAGGACCGAACCTCTGCTGCGGAGCCGCCATTCAAGATGGGAATCGAGTTTTATTGCGACGAGGGCAGGCTCGTCTGGGTGCGCAATCCATTCACGGGCGACATTACCTACTTCACGCACGTGCATCGAAAGCGCATCGGCTTTGTTCGCCAAGCCCAGCAACGCCTGCTTGCGGAAGCTCATGTGGACCGAGAGCGGTACGAAGCAGCCTTGCGCGCAGAACTCGAGGCCTCGCAACGCGAGTGCCCTTTTTGTCCGGGCAATGAAGATCGGTCGCCAGACGAGGTATGCCGTCTGACCAGCAAGGAAGTGCTCGGACAAGACTCCACGTTCCCTTGGCTCATCCGCGCCGTGCGTAATCTCGTACCGCGGATCCCGGAGTGTTGCACGGGGGGACAGAACGAGTCTTACGTGGTGATCGAAGATCCTCGCCACTTTGCTGACGGTGCCCGCGGACACGAGGATCTTCTTTACTCGGCACTGCTACCGGTGGCACAATTCGAGGCTCTTTTAGTGGTGGACCGCCAAGTTGCCCTGCAGGCCTATGCCAATCCCGCCGTCAAAAAGGTTCTGATCCGCAAGAATCAAGGGCACGAGTCGGGGGCATCGCAGCCCCATGTTCACAACCAAGTTATCGGTAGCGACCGCAATTTTCCGGCAATCGAACGGGAATGCACGGTAACCGCACGCGAACCCACGCTGTGGAAGGACATTGTGGAATTTTCCCGCAAGTTTGGCTTTGTCATCGGCGAGACTGCCGACTGCGTGGCGTACTTCTGCCCGTTTGGTACCTTTCCGCGAAGTTACGAGATCGTGTGCCTCGACCACTGGGAACCATTGCCGGAACTCCCCGAAGCGGCTTGGCGCAGATTTGCCCGCATGCTGCACGAAGTGTTGCAAATCCTCGGGCCTCTTCCGCTCGATTACGAAGTTCACGATGGGCCCGGAGTCCCGTTGCACGCCCACGTCAATTCTCGCCACTACCCGTATTCGAACATCGGTGGAACGCTCAACCTGCCCTCGTTGCTGCTTGACGCCACGCCGCCATGGGCCCTACCGCTCACGACATCCTGAGCCCTCGGAAATTAGAGTCGACGTCGCGGGCACCAAAGCCAGGGCCGCGGCTAACCTTCACTACCCTTGCGGCCGCACCCTATGTTGACAAAACAAAGTGCCTCGCATAGAAGCGGCGATGTTCTGGCTACATGGGAACAACTTCAGAGGAAACACGGGCAAGGTAACGTGCCCAGGTATCGAAAAAGGAGGAGGGAAATATGTCAGTCGCTGATCAAGTGAAGGAAATCTTCAACGCGATGCCGGCCAACCTGAACGCCGATGCGGCCAAAGGGATGAATGCGGTCATCCAGTTCAATCTCACCGGCGATGGCGGCGGGAACTACTACGTCACGATCAAGGACGGCACTTGCACGGTCACCGAGGGCACGCATCAATCGCCCAATATGACAATGACCATGGCCGCCCAGGATTACGTGGACATGATTACCGGCAAACTGAACGGGCAGATGGCCTTCATGAGCGGCAAGCTGAAAATCGCTGGCGACATGGGCCTCGCCATGAAAATGCAAAGCCTGTTCAAGCGCCCTGGTGCCTGAGCCGAGCCGCAAAACAATCGGTTTTCAAAGGGCTCGCGGTAACGCGGGCCCTTTTTATTTGCTGGCCACCGGTTTTGCCGTCGTCGACAAGCCAACACCGAGGGCGTTCGCCCCGGCCGGTGGACGCTCGGGCACGGGCCAAGGGAAGGCCGGGTCGCCGGGTGCCGTCCCAGAACCCCTGCCGTACGGCCGCCAAACGGTTTCGCGCGATCGTGTCAAGGAATCGGGGAACACTCGGCGCGGTCGGGCAGAGTGCGCTCGCACGCGAGGGTTTCGGTGACGCCCGCAGCCAGTAGCGCGCAAGCGTTATTGATCGCAGCGCTCCGTGCTTCGAGCTCCGTCGGCCCCTCCACCACGCGGCACGCTTGCTGGCCCCGAAAGGTCACACACACCTCGCAGCGATAACCTGCGGCGTGCATACTTCGATAAATCACGAAGGCGGCAAATCCGGCAGCAATGCACGCACCCAGAATCAGGCGGAAAAACCTCTTGCGAGATCGCTTCAATGCAGCTCCCCGCTAGGGAAACTTGGGTACGCTATGCTTCGGCTCCGCCCAGCTGCCCTGCGCCACCCCAGCGAGCGGGCCACTTCGTGCGTGGATACCTGGCCGATTCAGGCCCATTCCGACAAGTGCGGCGCCACCAAACGTGGCGGGTTCCAAAACGGCAAATAGAGCCGCCAGGTTAGTCACCGTCTTTGGGCTCGACCGCTCCAGACTCTTCCTCTTCCTCGACAGTGATGTCAATTTCGTCAGAGGCGCTAACGTTGCCCGCCGTGACTGTCAGCGTCGCCGTGTAATCGCCCGGCTTGGTGTAAGTATGCACGGGGTTGGCCTCCGAAGAAGTCGTGCCGTCCCCGAAGTCCCACTGATATTTGACCTCCCCTCCCGTGCATTCCACCTCGGAAGTAAACGAGACAGACAACGGTGGCGAACCGAAGTCCGGATCCGCATCGATGAGTACGACGCAGTCCTCCTCTGTGGTCGCTTCGTGGGGCGCTTGCGCCGCCGGCTGCGCTGCTTGCGGTGCCGCTCCGGGAGCAGGCTGTTGCTGGGGTGACTTCTCGCAACCTTTCGTGCAACCCCAGGCAAAAAGCGAAATTGCCAGAAACGCGCCGAGGAATTTCCTCATACGTCCTCCTTCGAGGGCTCTTCATTTGCCCAATGGTAGGGAGGTTTCGCAAGCACCGCCGCTATTCCGGGCGAGTGGGCAGAGGCTTGGGCTCCGCCGGGGTCGGTGACGGCATCGCCTTCGGCCGGGGGGAAGGAGTTTGCGCGGGGCGCCGGATGCGGACTTGCTTAGGCGGCCCCGGATTGCCTTTCACGTCCCGGACTCGCACGGTCAGAATCGTATCGCCTACCGGGAACTCCCAGGCTCGCGCGACCGCCATGCAAAACTGCTGGGTCGTTTCCGGATTTATAAAGGCAAAATCGCCATTGGCGTTCACGGTGCAAGCCGACTCGTTATCGTTATGCGTTTCGAACCGGCAGGCAAAATCGTTAATCGCGTCCGTAATTGCTTGCGTTTCTGCAAAGCTTTGCGCCGCGGGGATCCCGCCGATATTTGGTCGCCGGCTATCGCAAACGCGCGGGTCGCCATTGCCCAACGGGCGGTTGCTGATGATTTCCAGATCGGGGCGGACCGATGGGTCGTTGGGGACGTGGGCAAACACACGGCGCCCGACCTCGTGTCCGGCCAAGCCTGGCTTGGCTTCCACTACCAACATGAAGCCTGCTCCGGCACTGGTCAGATAGGTCGGTATGCCCTTTTCGCTACTGACGGGCTGGACGGGGTAGCCGTCAGCCCGCGCAGCACCAAAGTGCGTAATGACTGGACCGATGGCTTGCCCTTTTTTGGGCCTTACATCCTCGCGTCCGACCGGACGGGTCGGCAACGGCGTGGGAGGCGGTGTCGGCGTCGGGGTGGCAGGGGCCACAGTGGGCAAAGGCGTGTCCACGATCGCCACGACATTTTGCGGCGCCCCTTCCTTGCGTGCGCCGCAACCAAACAGCGAGGCACCTAAGATCCACGCCGCGCTAAACATCCACAAGGGCCGCTGCCGCATGCACACTCCTCACCACGCAAAATTGGCGCGGCTTGTAACCGCGAGAAACCAGCGAGTCAAGAAACTTTGCTTTCCCCCCGCCGGGCGCGACACCGCCGCCCGCACAGCGAACCCACCAGCCCCAAACCACCAGAGCGCGCAACTCAACGGTGGCGGCGTACACCCCGTCGAGCGCAAAACTCCGCTACCGGACACGCACTGCAAAAGGGAGAAATCGGTTTACAGATGGTTTGGCCAAAGGCCACCAGCAGGTCGTTGATCTCGGCCCAATATTTTTCGGGCAAACACTGCCGCAGGGCAAATTCCGTTTCGTGCGGCGTGTTCGTGCGCACGTAACCCCAGCGGTTCGTGATGCGGTGCACGTGGGTGTCCACACAAATGCCCGGAAGGTTAAACCCTTTGGCCACCACCAGGTTGGCTGTCTTGCGGCCCACTCCAGGCAGTTCGAGGAGCTCGCCGAGGTCGCTGGGAACCTGTCCGCCATATCGCTCGACGAGAATCCGACAAATCTCCCGAATGCGCCGGGCTTTGGTTCGGTAAAAACCGACCGGATAAATTGCTTGTTCGACCTTGCGTACAGGAACTCGCAAAAGCTCCTGTGGAGTTTCCCCCAGGGCGAACAGACGCTCCACAGCGCCAGCAGTCGTTTCGTCTTTCGTGCGCAAACTCAACAAACAACCTATGAGGACGCGGAATGGGCCGCGATTTTGCTGCGCCATCAACGTGACCACCGGAGCATTCCAGTTCCGGGCAGCCTCGCGCAAACGGCGCAACACGACCTCGATGGGAAAGTCCGGATTACACGGTTGGGCTGTCCGACTACCCGCGCGTTGCCGCTTCGGCTCCGAATCCGGTCGCTGCCGTGGAGCCACGGAATTTTGTTTTGTTGAACGGCCTTGCGTCGGCGTAAGCCGACTTCGTCCCTCGCCTTCGCCCGCTTTGAGCATCGCTTGGCCTGCTAGCGTGCCGCGTGTGGCCGCAAAAGTCGCTCTTGTGCCCACCAGCGCAACCCCGCTGCTGGCAAGTTGTCTCGGTGTTGTCGGTAAGCGCGAAGGCCAGTAAGCTATGGTTGTGTCGCATCTTCGCATTGGTCTTATCGGAACTGGCCGCCACGGTTCTCGTTACGCGCACCATCTCACCAACGATCCGCTCGGGGGCACGCTTGTTGCCATCGCGCGGCGTGATGCTGCACAAGCCGAACGGCAAGCAGCGGAATATCGCTGCCGAGCGTACACCGACTTTCGTGAACTCGTTGCCGCGGACGATGTAGAGGCGGTTGTCGCCGTGGTCCCGCCAACGCTTCATCGAGATATTGTCGCTGCCAGTGCCGCTGCAAAAAAGCCGCTCTTGCTGGAAAAGCCGGCGGCTCCGAACTTGGCCGACGGCCTGGCCATGCTTGCTTGCGCCCGTGCCGCCGGCATTCCGGTGATGGTTGCGCAAACTCTCCGTTACAACGGGGTCGTACAGCGCCTCCTCGACGTGCTTCCTGAAATCGGAACCATTCACAGCTTGCGGCTCGGCCAGCGCTTCGAGCCGTCACGCCCAGGATGGATCGATGACCCTGCGATCGCGGGCGGAGGGATGCTTCTCCACACCGGCGTACATTGTTTCGACCTCGCTCGCTTTCTGACCGGCAAGGAAGTCGCGCGGGTGAGTTGCGAACGGAGCCAAGTGAACGTGCGGCAAACGGAGGATAACTTTGCCGCCGTTCTCCGCTTTCGCGACGATCGGACGCTGGCGACGGTGGCGGGCTCACGCGCTACGTTAAGCCGTTCGGGGGCGATCGAAATTGCCGGAGAGCGAGGGCAGTTGATCGGCGATCACGTGCTCCAGTACGCCACACTTGTGCGAGGCACGGTGGCGGAGCCACTGGATGTTCCCCCTCCAGTGCCGACGGTCAGGGAGGTGCTGCGCGCATTTATCACGGCGGTGCAGTCCGGATCACCGGTGCCCATTCCCCTGGAGGAGGGTCTCCGCGCCGTGGCCATCGTGGAGGCCTGTTACCGCGCGGCTGAGGCACAACGAAGCGTACCGGTAGAAGAGATTCCGGCTTAGGCCGAGCGCCGCGGCTTTTTCTGCGGCGATCCCCACCGCGGGCGGCACCCAGTGGGCAGGGAGTGAATCGAACACTCGACACGAGGATTTTCAGTCCTCTGCTCTACCGACTGAGCTACCTGCCCGGGGAATGCCGACGGCAACGCGCCCTTGAGTACAAAAGTGCCCACAGCGTCGCAAGGGCCCCCGCAACACTCGGCCCCTCCGGCGACCACATTCATAGCGCCCCCGGAGTCGCGCAGTACCAGGTATTCTCTTGACATAAGCGCCGCTCTTCGCGTACGCAGCACCAATGCACGCAGGGAGGGCGGCAGAGGTTCGGAGTGTGGGATTCCCGTGGGCCATTGCGGCGCTCATCATTGTCTGCGTTAGCGTCCGCTCTTCCGCCCTGGTGCTCACCCGCGGCCCGCTTTTGCAGAATCCGGACAACGATCCGACCACGATGACGATTCTCTGGTGGACCGATGTAGCCGGCGACAGTGTCGTGGAATATGGAACGACCACAGCCCTAGGCCAAAGCGTTACCGTACCTGCCGCATCCACTTGTGAAGTCGGCGGCGCAGGGACGTGCCATAGTGTGCGCTTGAGCGGGCTCCAACCGGGGACGCGCTACTACTACCAACTTTCCACGAACGGTATTGTGCTGCAGCCGGTATCGCTGGACACGTACTTCACCACGTTACGCGCCACCGGCGACCCCGGCGATTTGTTCTTCACCGTTATTGGCGACTGGGGCTCGGGCGCGTCCGCCTACTACGACGTCGCCAACAACCAAAATGCCGCCGACCCTCCGCTGGTCCTGACCGTCGGAGACAACGCCTACCAAAACGGAACGCAATCCGATTGGGATACCAACGCCTTGCCAGCATACTCCGTGTTGTTCCGCCGGGCTCTGTTCTTTCCAGTGCTGGGCAACCACGACCTCAACAGCGCGGGCGCCAGCAACTGGGCTTCGTCGGCCGAAATTCGCATGCTTGCGCTCCCGCGCAACGCACCACCGGGCCAAGAGGAACGCTACTGGGCTTTGGAGGCCGGCGATGCGCTCTTTCTCGGGCTCGATTCGAATTCGCCGGCACTCACCACGACTCAGCGCGCTTGGATCGAGATGCAACTCGCCGCCACCACCCGCAAGTGGAAATTTGTGCTTCTGCACCACACGCCGTACTCGTGCGCGAACGGAATCGCTTCGCTGGGGAGCGACCTCAATGTACGCAGCCAGTGGGGGCCCCTGTTCGAAACCTACGGAGTGGACATCGTTTTCACGGGCCACGACCACATTTACGAACGCAGCAAATACTGGGACGAGTTTTTGCCCAATGGCAGTGCCGGCCAGGACGGCAAGGGCACGATTTACGTGATGACCGGTGGTGGCGGCGCAACGCTCGACTCGCCTGCGAACGTGGATGCCAACGGGCCGTACCGCCAGCCCCTGTTTGGCAGTAAAACGTATTGCCCGTGGCTCGCGCAAAATTGCCCGGGGGGACCATCCGGTTACTGCAGCTTTGCGCGCTACCAGCACACTGCGGTTCGGATTACGAACAACACCACGCTCACCCTCGAAGCCGTGGATCGCAACAACGTCGTCTTCGATACATTGGTCATCGTGAAGCAAGATCCCACGGCCACTCGGACATCCACTCCGACAGCCACGGTCACACCACCGCCCTCACCAACCCCCACACCCTCTTACACCGCACCACCGAGCGCGACGCCCACAAATTCACCCACGATTTCCCCGACAAACTCGCCGACGTTCACGGCCACTTGGACCTCCTCTTCCACCCCGACAACTTCAGCCAGCGCGACCCCGTCCCAGACGGCAACGCGGACACCGTCTGCGACATGGACTGCCTCGACGAGCCACACTCCGACCGCGACGATGACGTTTTCTCCCGCGGCTTCAGCAACAACAACGCCCACCCCGACGCCGAGCCTCACTGCCAGTCACACCTCCACGGCAACCAGTACCCGAACCCCCGCGTTTTCTCCTACTTTCAGCCCCACCCTCTCGCCTACGCCCAGCCGCACTCCGACACTCACCCGTACGACGACACCGACACCCACGCCCACCCTATCGCCAACTGTTACGTCGTCTCCCACCGCAAGTGCGACGTCCGTCCCCGCGTTTTGCAGCCAGACTGCCCCCGAAAGCCCGTGCGCATTGGGTGGAGGCGCCGCGAGCAAGGACTGCATTCTCGAGTTCGTGTTGCCAGAACCCGCTTTGCGAAACCGCCTCGGAGTGCCGCGCAACCGCGTCGCCTGCACGGATGGGGACCCTTCTTGCGACCGTGATGGCGAGTCGAACGGCGTCTGTACGATTCCGCTTCGTCTGTGCGTAAACAATCGGGATCCCCGTTCACCGACTTGTTTCGCTTCCGGAATCTCCATCGTGGATATCCGCAAGCCCCCAAGCTCCAGCACGGATCCGGTCGATGTGGCCAACGCCAGCCTTCTCGCCACGTTGTTTGGGTCGGGAGGGTTCGGCTTGACCGTTTACCGCAGTGGCGTGTTGGCCGAGGTTGGCCGCGCAGTGTTTACCCTCAACCACTGCAGTGCAGAGATTACACTGGCGGTACCTTTGAGAACGACGGCACGCGGCGCCAAGAGCGCCAGCCGGCGCATGCGGATTCTGGCGGCGGCGACGAACGGTGCTCTCGATGTGGATTCCCTCACCCTATCCTGCCGGCCACCTCTTTAGCCGATTTCGGACGGCACGAACTCGACGCCAAGCTGGAACCATCGGCGAGCGGAACGAGAACAAGAAGTCGTCGCATGCATTTCCTTCAGACCTCGTTGACACAACCGAGCCCCTTGGCTAACGCGTGCGAGCGTGTCGGCGTGCTGGGCGTACAGCTCTGGAGAGAAAATCGCTGACGACCCGCCTCGTCACTGGCTGAGCTCGCTCACCGATTCACCCAAACCAGGGAGGTCAACTCATGGCGGAGAAAAAAGCAAAGACAGCCGAAAAAGGAGGCGTGCAGGAAAAACGCTCCTGCCCGAATTGCGGCGCAGAACTTCGGGTGGTGAAGTTTACTGGGTTCGGGCCGCACGGCTTTTTCTGGGTTTGTGACAAAAACTGCGGATACACCCGACGCACGCGCTGAGTTTGCTCAAAGAAACGGAGGCGTCATGGCTCGCAGCTCGAAAAAAACCAAAACGACCAAAGGCAAGAGCACGAAAAAGAACCTGCGGCTCCTCGATGCGGAAGTGTCGGGCGAGAGCGAGGACGAGGGACTACCGAAAGACGAAGCGGGTCGGCGCAAGATCAAGCGCCAGTACGAAGAGCTTTTGGGCATCCGCATCGAAAAGCTCAAAGGGCGGATTTTGAACCGCGAGCGCATCAATAAAACCATCGAGGGCATCTACTTCATTTGCTTCGAGTGCAAAAAGATCTGCCACAACCTCGATGAGGGTTTGGTCGAAGACCCGAACAATCAGCGCAATCTCTGCGCTGCATGCGCCAAGACCAAGAGCAAGGGAAAACAGGTTGCCGCGTAGCCAGGGGGCTTAGCGGATCGAGTTGCGTTGCTTTCGCCGGCTGGGCCGGGGGTGCATCGCACGGTACAACTGGCGCTCGTAACCGCGAAGCTCCTGCAAAACCCCAGCGAGCTCGTCGGGTAGTGGCGACTCGACACTGAATGGTGCGCCACTGACCGGATGGTGCAGGCTGATCCGCTTGGCGTGCAGAAATTGCCTCTTCAGCGCGAGGGGAATCTCCGTCCCACCATAGTCCGCGTCTCCCGCGATCGGGTGTCCGGCCCACGCCAAATGCACGCGGATTTGGTGTAACACGCCGGTATAAATGGTCACGCGCAACAGCGTGTATTCCGTGTAGCGCTCCAACGGCCAGTAGTGCGTCATCGCCTCCCGGCCGTTTCCGCCCCGGGCAACACGCATCCGACCAGGCCGCGCAGGGTCGTGTTCCAGCGGTTCGCTGATTGCTCCTGGCTCCGCCACAGCTCCGAGCACCAAGGCCAAATACTCTTTGCACACCTGGCCGGTGCGAAATTGCTGGCGAAGTTGTTCTCGCACGTGCGCCGTCCGCGCCGCGAGCAACACCCCGGACGTATCCGTGTCGAGACGATGCACCAAGCCAGCTTCCAGCCCCGCACGCGACAGGCTGCGCATTTCCGGGTACCGCGCAATCAGGAAGTTCGCCACCGTTTCCGTTTCGAAGGGTCGTAGCGCGTGGCTCGGTATTCCTGCCGGCTTGTCGACCGCCACGATGAACTCGTCCTCGAACAGGACTCGTACCGGCAGTGCTGGATTGGGGCCCAGCTCTTGAGCTTGTGCGAGTTCCCGCGCCACCGCCACGACCTCGCCTTGGCGCACGCGTAGCCCTTTACGAGCTCTTCGGCCGTTCAAGCGAATCTTGCCCTCCGCAATGGCCTCGCGCACAGCACGCCGCGACAAAGCTGGCACCTTGTCGGCAACGAACACATCCAACCGGGTTCCTTCGTTTTCCGGACCCACAGAAAAGAACACGAAGTCCGCGGTAGGGTTCGTGCGAGGTTCCGTTGCCTTCGGCTTGGCTTCGCAGGGATTCTTCTTTACCGAACGGTCCATGGACGTAACACGCTGGCGCGCACTGTTTCCGGTAACGCAGCATCTCGTTCACCTCAATCATGCGGGCGTGTCTCCCATTTCCTTGCGCGTGCGCGATGCCGTTGAACGGTTCCTCTCGCGCGCTTTGCACGGAGATGCGGCTAGTACCGAGTGGTGGGAGCGGGAAAGCGAACGGGTCCGCTCGCTCTGTGCCCGTCTCATTGGCGCCGACCCGAAAGAAATTGCGTTCGTCAAAAACACCTCCGAGGGCCTTTCGCTGGTCGCCGCCGGTTTACCCTGGAAAGCGGGCGACAATGTCATTGCCGTGGATCAAGAGTACCCGTCGAACGTCTACCCTTGGTTGGCCTTACAACGGTTCGGGGTGGAAACGCGTCTTGTGCCGCGCCGCTCTGGGCTCGTGCATGCAGAGGATATTTTGGCCGCCGCAGATGGGCGTACCCGGCTGGTGAGCGTGAGTTTCGTGGACTGGCTTACCGGGGCCCGCAACGAGCTGGAAAGTTTGGCGGCCCTGTGTCGCGAGCGCGGCTGGCTGTTTTGCGTGGATGGCATCCAAGGAGTGGGAGCGGTGCCATTGAACGTGGAGGCATGCGGAATCGATTGCCTCGCCGTCGGTGGCCACAAATGGCTCCTCGCGCCCGAAGGGTGCGGCTTCCTCTACGTGTCGCAGCGGATCGTGGAACAAATTCAGTCCGTGCTGCATGGTTGGAAGAGCGTTTACGACGAAAACACTTTCCTTCCGTATCACTTCGAGCCCCGCCACGATGCTCTCAAGTTCGAACCCGGGAGCCCGCCGCACCTTGGCATCCACGCACTGGGCGCAGCCGTCGAACTGCTCTTGGAAGTTGGCCCGGCGGCGGTGTGGGACCAGATTCGACGAATCACGGACACGCTCATCGCCGGCTTGCAGTCATTGGGCGCCGAGATCTTTAGCCCTCTCGAGGAAAAACATCGCTCAGGCATCGTCGTGTTTCGGACGGGTAGCCCCCCGGAACCCCTCTCGGAGCGATTGAACGGGCGCGGGTTCATCGTACGCGTGCGCAACCACGGCATCCGTGTGGCCCCGCACTTTTACAACAGCATCGAAGATATCGAGCGGTTCCTCGACGCAGTCCGGGCGGAAAGCGGCTGCACCGTCGCTTAGTTCTGCCGCGGCCGCGCCGGGAACTCAGTAGAGAGTCTCTTATCCGGGCACCTTAACGGCTGGATTCTGGTGCCGGCCTTTCGGAAGAGGCCAACGGCAAGGACACTCGTGCGACTGCGCCCCCGAGAGGCGAATTCTCCAAACTCACGCTGCCCCGATGTCCCTCGACAATGCGCCGCACAATGAACAGGCCCAAGCCGCTACCGGCAAGGGGCGGCCCCGCATGCATGCGAGCGTAGGGACGGAACAGCAGTTGTTGCTGCGGTTCTGGGACTCCGGGACCCTGATCCGTCACTTCGGCTACGACCCATCCCGGGGTGCGATTTTCGAGGACCAACCGTACGGTTGCATGGGCTGGAGAGTACTTGATGGCATTGTCCAGCAAGTTACTCAACGCTCGTTCCATCTGAGCACGGTCCGCGAGAACCTCGGTGGAATGAGCTCGGTTCTCGAAAACGAGGTGCAATTTGCGAATGCGCGCTGCCGTTCGTAAAGCCTGGACGACCTCCGCCGCAATCTCCGCTAGGTCCGCTCGCTCGAACTCCAACGGCAAGGCCTCGGAGTCGAGACGAGCGGCATCCATCAAGTTCGTCGCTCGTCGCATCACGCGCCACATGTCTGCGTGCGCCCGTTCCAGCAAGTCACGCTGGTCCTCATTCAGTTCCCCAGCATCCCCAGCCAGCAACATTTCGGTCAAGCTCACCACGTTCGCCAACGGGCTGCGGATATCGTGGGCAGCCGTTGCCAGTGCTCGCAACCGATCGCGACGGCGCTGGAGTAACGCACGCCGGCGGGCCCGGCGGCGCTGGAGCTGGCATAGGTACCCGAAAAAAGCAGCAGCAGCGAGCAGAAACGGCAGCCGCAGCAATTCTTCCGAATGCTCCCAGATCGGGCCCGGGAGTGTGGCCGCACTGGCCGCCAGGTGAACCAGTCCGAGCAATGTCGCCGCAACCACCGCGGCCACCATGTCGAGCGCTACGGCGGCCACGAACAACGCCAAGAAAACCACGGGGTAAAAGTCTGCTTGCGCGCGGTGGGCAAGCACCAGCCCGACGCTAACAGACGCAACGTCGAACACGACCAAACCCATCAGGAAACGACGATCCGCCTCGTGCCGGCGCAGGTACAGATGAACCGCAAAGCCGGAGGCGAGGTAGAAGACGACGTAAGACGCCACCACCCAGGAAGTCGCGCCCGGGCGCTGGCTGAACCAGACCAGATAAACCGTCGCAATGACCAAGATCCAACGCAGAGGCGTCAAACGCGCCGAAACCGTCGCTCTGCCGGCCACGCTCATTTTAGAGAGCGCGGCTGCAGAGAACATACCGTGTCGCCGCAGTCGGAAGCTGTTCGACCAGATGAATGCTTGGTCGTCCCGGCGTTGTCACCTGTGCAACGCCGCGTCACTTCCCTGCCACCCAGCGTTAAACCGGCCTGCGCCGTGTTGTGGGCTGGCTACTGGCGGATCGCCCTGTGGCAGGGGCATGACGATGTCCCTCACCGCTTGTATTGGAGTGCTGACCATGGTTAGCCTTGGTTGCGCTAATGGTTGCTGGGCTTTCCGAGCCGCAGGAGAAGGCTGTTCCTCCTGACTGCGAGTGGCGAATCGAGAAACTGGCCTGGGCGGATGAACGGGCGGCAGCGGCCATGCTGGCGCGCGCCTTTGCGGAGGACCCTTTGGTTCGTGCCATTTGCGGCCCTCCTGCAAGACGCCAGAGGGAGAGAATGTGGTGGAGCTTTCGCCTGTCGCTCCGGGCACATTGTCTCTCGCCGCAACCCGGATGGGTGTTACGCGACCGCGCCGGGAAGATTGGCGGAGTCGTATTGGTATCGTATCCCGGGGCACGGCTCTCCGCTGCCCCGGATACTTGGTTCTCGCTGTACACCTTGTGGCACATTGGTTGGGCCGCGGCGCAGCGGGGAGTCGAAGCTGCACGCATCATTGCGCGGAATTTGCCAGCCCCGCCCTTTCTTTACGTTCGCACGTTGGGTGTGGATCCGGCCATTCAAGGGCGGGGGCTCGGCAGCCGCCTCCTCGAGCATGCACTGGCCGCGCCGGGTGCCCCAGTTCCCGCCTACTTGGAGACTGCGCGTCCATCGAACTTGCGCTTCTACGGGAGCCACGGGTTTCAATGCATCGGGAGTTTTTCCTGCATTGGCGTACCGGTGTGGCGACTGTGGCGACGAGCCGAATCTACCGTGAAGCCGGAGCTGCAACCGGCGCGCTCGCATTCCACGGAGCAATCCTCGTTGCATCGGAAGGACGGTGGCTCTCGCTGAAAGGGAGGGGGGCTTTTGTGAAGGAAGAATGGACGAATGTGCCTGCGTAGGGGCGACCACAAGGGTCGTCCCTACGGCATCTGAGGAGAGGTCGGCCGCAGGCCGGGTGAGAGGGCAAACGAATGCCGCAATTTCGGGTCTGGAGACAGACTCTGACCCTAGCTCCTCTCTAGGAACGAGAACGGCCGCTCGTGGTTTCCCCTCGCATCTTCCTTCTGTTGCCCTCAGCCTGTGTTTTGGCTAGTCGGTGCCTGTCTGCATTTCGCTGCGATGGGGCTGTAGCTCAGTTGGGAGAGCGCCTGAATGGCATTCAGGAGGTCGGCGGTTCGACTCCGCTCAGCTCCACTTCCCCCTGCTTTTCGTCTCGCCTCACCACCTATGGGCACGCCCTGGAACAGGTGTGGGCTCGACTTGCACCGCCGACTCGATGCACTGTGGCCGGACGGTAGAAAACGGTGGCCTTTTGGGGCGTGCTTCCGGACGGCCACGTCGCAGCAAACCATCTCTTCCAACTACGCCCATGGATCAGTGGGCGCTCGCTTTCCGAGGTGTGTCCGCTGCCGCGCAACCGGCCAACACATACGCCGAGCCTCCGGGGGTGGCGCTCGTTCCCTCAACCACGGTGAAGGCAGCGTGTGCAGACATCCTGCTAGCTACTCGGCGCTGCTGAACCTGCAGCCGGCACCGGCTGCGAAGTCATGATTGCGAAGGGAGGAGCCTCGCCCGCGGGCCGCAGCGGCGCTTTTCCTGGAAGGGCCGTTCACCCGCAAAGACAACCGGGCACTCCCGTAGCACTGTCGATGTGGACGATACGCATTGTTGTTGATTTTGGTCTACCGTTGGACTGGCGGGTCAGCGATGCAACGAGGGGTCACCATAAGGGGCATCGCCGGCGTTGGTAGTTCGATGACCACGTTGCTGGTTTGGGGATGCGCGAGCATCGCTGGCTGGCTACGAGCCCACCCGTGCTACGCTAACCGCAGGTCTGGCGGGATGGTCCACCGGCAACATCTCGATCGGTCCACTGATCGGATTGTTGATTGTAGACCCGGCCACCGGCGCGATGTGGAAACTCGATGAACGCTTCGTGATCAACCTGATCCCGAAGATTGCAGCCTTGGAGAGTGAGGGCTTCTCTCTCCGCGTTGTTACGATCGATCCGATCCCTGCGAAGTACCGGCCCCGCTCGATTCGGATCAACTAGCAGACCCGACGCGTCACCCGTGTGATATCCGGTCGATTATTTTTCTGCGTCTTCGCCTACGCGAAGCGCTCGCGCCAGGCTGCGTGGCTCGCGTAGTGTGGCCGCGGTAGAGGTGACGCGTAAGAAGGATTGGCGCTAGGAAATGCGAGGCTTCCCGCCCGTATTTTCGGCCCAACCTCTGAAGAGCTTCAACATCACAGGGGGCAACCAAAGCGGGGTCTTTTCTCGCCTCGGCGGGTACAGTTCCCCCAGGGTGCCCGGATGTTCCATCGCCAGGTCCCTCCACCGCTCTCCGCAATGGGTCGCGCTCACGCCCCAACGACTTCTACGACCGGACATGCAGCCCGCTGGAAAGAACACAAGACCTCAGAGTAGCGAACCACTCTCGAGCCAAGCGCGCATGTGGCCACATGGCCATACACACCGAGCGTCTCCTTAAGCGCACACCGCAACTAGAAGTGCCGCGCTCGATTCTAACGGGGGCAGCGTCCAACGCCGACGTTCGCAGTGCCAGGCCCCAAACAGGCAGATCATTCTTTGACAAGCGTTGAGGGCGTTCCCGGCACTTGCATCCGTTCCCCCTACGGACTCTGGAAAAGCCCCCCGCTCGACGAGCCAGAGCACGGCTCTAGCATCCGCCCAGCGCCCGATTCACTGCCAGGATGATTTCCTCGACCGTGATGCTGCCGTCGCCGTTCGCATCACCCGCGCGGCAAACCGACGCCGGCGCCAGTTCGAGGGCAATGTTGACCATGGTTACGAGCTCCTCGATGGTCACCGCGCGTGATTGGTCACAATCACCCGCGCAGAGGCTGCCGCAGCATACTGTGCCGCCGCGAGAGGCAACATCCGGCACGAGTTCACCAGCGGGATTGGATAACCGCACGTGGGCAACTTCTACGTGTGACTGCGGCCCGCTCACGCGCAGACGGCACCTGTAAAGCCAACTGCCGTCGGGGATCGGGTCGACATTGAACGCGCTGTACACCAGGGCTTGGACGCGGGCACAGTGGCCTTCGTCACACCCTGGGGGCTGAAAGACAAAGCGGGCCGCCTCCTTGTTGATTGCCGGATTCACGGTACAATCCGGCCGCCCGTCCGGACCAGCGACAAGACGAGAGTAGGAGTCGGGCACGATCTCATTTTGCGTCCCTGCCACCAGGAACGCGCCGGTTCGAAGGCGAACCTCCACCTCTCCGAAGCCGGTGCTGCAGGCGCCGACGGTATCTGAGATGAACACCGCCGGGCCTGTCGCCGGTGTCGGGCGCGGGGTACAGCCCAGGCCAGTAGTCGGAGTCAGAGTTGGCGTCAGGGTCAGCGTCGGACTCAGCGTGAGAGTTAGGGTCGGCGCGACAGTACGAGTCGCAGTCATGGTGGCAGTAGGAACAGGGGTGAAGGTCAGGGCGGGGGTAGGCGAGGTTATGGTTGTAGCGGTGCTGGACGCGGTAAAGGTGCCCGACGGAGTCGTGGTATAAGTGGCGGTCGGCGACGGTGTCTGCGATGGTGTGACCGACAGCGTTGCTGTTGAGGTTGGTGTCGGTGTGGCTGTGGAGGTTTCGCCGAAGGTCTCGGTCGGTATCTGCGTGGAACTGACAGGAGTGGACGACGGGTCGGTTGGATCCGAGCCTTTGAGCAATTCCGTGCGATCATCATATTCGTCGCCGTCCGAGTTCGATGCCCCGCAATCCAGGCCGTAGCGAAACTCGATTAGGTCAGGGAGGCCATCCTGGTCGGTGTCTTCGGCTCGGGATGAGCACCCATAACCCACCTCCAGGAAGTCTTCGATTCCATCGTGGTCTTCATCGTCATTGCTCATAAACTCACTGAACCCACTTCGCTGGCCAGAGGCATCCACGGCAACAACCGCGTATAATCGACGGGGACTCGAGTCGTTGTCGCGCCAGTGCTCTCTGATCGCGAACTCTGGCTGCTCCGTTATCCCAATGTAGTCAAAGTTGGCATCGCCAGCGTCCTTCCCGTAGATGCGGTATTGTACGGCGCCCGGCGCCGGTTCCCAACGAAGCACTACCTGTGGCGTCGGCCCGGAGGTCGGGCTTGAGCGCAACCCGGCCACCGGAGGTACGCCGCTCTCCAATCGGACAGGCGGCTCCGAGCCATTGTCCACTACGAGCGAGAGCGTGGTCTCTGAGCCCTCCCCGTCGTGCGCGCCGTGGAAGAAAGGGATCTCCGGCGGTCCATCGGGCCGTTCGTAAGTGACTATTAGGCGGAGGTCGATGGCATCGGGGCCGGTAAATTGAAGCTGGTAGGTCCCAAGGCGCGGATTCGAGATGACCAAACTTCCTCCCTCAGAGTCGAAGTTCAGCGAAGCTCCCGGGATTTCGTTGAAGCTCTCTCCCGAGGAGATGCCGACTCTTGAGCCGTCTGGCGCCACCAGCAAGGGTGCAACGCTTCCGAAAAAGGCAATGCTCAAGCGCGAAGTAGTGACTTCTTCGTCGGGCGGGGAAGCAGCCTCGCGCCGAACGGCCCGTGTATCCCTGCCACTCGGCTGCAGAAGATTTGCAATGTCCTGCGCATACTGCGCCACAAGCTTGGTGTGATCCTCCGTCCGGGCGCCGCCGTAGGTTGGCCGGGCAGGGGTTGGTATCAACCCTCCAAGGCTGGTGACCGTGCCGTCCCCGTCGACCCCTTGGAAATCCAGAGAGACATATGGCTGACCATCGGGATACCATCCTGGCGGGCATTTCCAATACAGGCAATCCCTTACCCCGATTGTATCTAGGGTATTCTTGCCGGTTCCGCTGAGCACGCGGGTCCGCACCACCGCCTTCGGGTCGTCCCACGCACCGAGGCGGAACAAGTTAAATCTGGAGCCGTTCAAGAACTCAAGCCAACCATTACGCCAGAAAGACGGGCTTACAAAGGAGCCCCCCTTGAGAAGGAAGGGCACATCCGGCATGAGTTGTGGTAAAGACAACACGCTGAGCGTGTACTCGGCAACCGCAGCTCTTAGCCTTTCTAGGGTTATCGCTGTCGTCACCGCCGTGCATGCCGAAAGGGCGGGTGGGAACAGGCTGCAGGTTTTCCTTTCTACCACCTGGCGCCCGAGCTCCAACAGCGCCTTTTTTACGGGGTTCGCCCCGTTCAAATCAGCCCCCAGGTTGACGACCGCGAGCATAGTGTAGCCACCCACCATCTCGGTCGCATCCTGCTTCAACCACGCACGGACCGCGTCGGCCATCAGCGTATCACCCGCCTCGACGAGGAAGTAAGCGTATGCGCTTCCTCGGTTAGGCGTGCCCACTAGTATTAGCCGCGCAACGTCCACATGGTCGTCGCTGCGCCTCGATTGAATATAGTAGCGAGCCAGCAACCCACCCATACTGTGCGCTACGATGTCAACCTTGGGTGCACCTGCCTTTTCGCGCGCCTCAGCGATCTTTGGTGCGAGGAAACGAGTTACCGAATCCTGAATATGCAAGCGCCAGTCATAGGGCGCCTCAAAAAGGGTGCACCCTTCCTGATAGCCTTTCTCTTTCAGGACTTCCTTCAGTCGCGCCCATCCGCCGCCGGTCGCACTGCTGTCGAAAAGAGAGAGTTCCTCGGGTCGGACTCCGGTTCCGGAAATGTAGGGAACCAACGATCCCGCCCAGTTCCTTTTCGTGGAACCCGGGATTCCTGGCACGAGCAGTACCGGCGTAAGTCCTAGAGGGTTACAGGGCGAGCGGACGTTGAAGTCCACCCTCGCGGTGCCCGCGCACGATAGCTGAATCCGACCCTCGTCGCTTTCGCCGCGATCCTCATCTGTCCGAGCGCGCACGCGATAATCTCCTGCTGGCACCGAGATTTCGAAACTGCCTCCCCAAACGGGGAATTCCTGGACCTCACCCGTGCCCTGCTCCACCAAAACCAGTGTTGCGACGAAGGGGTCCAAACCTCCCCTCTTCACTGTGCCCGTCAGCGTTGCGGGACGACACGTTTCGGGCACCTGAACGTCGAAAGGAGCACTTTCGCCAGTTAGGCCTGCGCCCTGGGCGACGATCCGTACTCCCCTTCCTGGGGTGTTCAAAGTAATCGTGGCGCTGCCCGAGCCGGCCACCAGGCTTATGGCCCTGGGGGAAACGCTCCCAGTGGTCGCTCGGAGCGTCACCTGCCCGCTCCAATTCTGTGGAGCCCCGCTCCCGTCCACTAGGCGCACGCGAATCTGGAACGGGAGGCTGACTGTCTGCCTACCGATGTTCCCTCCCTCTTCCCCAGTGATAACGAGCGCCCACGTGGGTTCGGCGGCGACCGCCTGCGTGCGAAAGCGCCAACGCTCCGAGAAACCGCTTTCGCGGGTCGGGAAAACCGACGTATCCAAGGCTTGCACCTGCCAGAAGTACGTGCGCTCGGGGCCCAGTCGCGCACTTCGCCCTTGGGTACACCTGCCCCCCGGCAGTGTGACTCGTCGACTCAACGACGCAACTTATCAGGCACCCCGGACAGCTCCTTACGGAAGGATCGCGCGGCAAAGCCGCCTCGGATTCGGCAACCAGCACCCAGTATCGGTCTGCTCCGGTAACGCTCGACCAGGAAAAAACGGGCGCCGAGGCAACACCCTGGCTTTGGTTCGCTGGATAGCGGAGGACGGGCGAGGGCAGCGGCCTACTAAGAGGCGTAATCGTCGGACTCAGCGTGGGCGTCGGCGTTCGGGTCAAGGTGGGCGTGCGAGTTCGTGTCGGTATCGCCGTGGGCGAAGGGCGTTCTGTGGGCGTGGGCGTGTGTGTCGAAGTCGCACTCGGTCTCGCCGTGAGCGACGGGGACGGCGTGGGAGTCGCTGTTAGCGTGGCGGTGAACACGCGGCTCGAAGTGGCGCTGGGCGTCACCGTCGGCACTGGCGAAGGTGTGGCGGGCGTTAGAGTCAGGGTGGCCGTAGGGCTGGAAGAATCGCATACGCCGGGGGTGGGGACCTGTAATCTGCCGCCGCCCCAGCATGCCACCGTTCCGTCAGTCCGCACGCCACAGCTATGTGCAACCCCCGCGCTCACTTGCCGGAATACAACCCGAGGTGGGCTGGCTTGCCCGAAATCGTTGTTACCCCAGCATTCAAGGCTCCCATCGCCACGAACGCCGCACGTGTGACCCGCACCCGCGCTCACCTGCGAGAACGTGCCTGCCGGCGGACTCGCTTGGCCATACTCGTCGGAACCCCAGCATTCGACCGCGCCATCGCTGCGAAGTCCGCAGGCGTGCTGCCCACCGGCACTCACCTGAGTGAACGTCCCGACAGCAACTCGGACTCGCCGTACAAACTTTGACCCCAGCATTGCACGGTCCGATCCCTCGTGAGCGCACATGTGTGAAGGCCTCCCACGCTGACTTGAGAAAATCGTCCTGGAAACTCATGGGCGTGGGCGCCCCAACACACGAGCGTTTCGTCGCTCATGATACCGCAACTCTCATCGAACCCGGCACTCACCTGCGTGAACACTCCCGCGCGTGGGCTCGATTGGCCAAAGTCGTTCAGACCCCAGCAGGCTACCGTCCCATCCCGCCTGACCCCGCAGGTGTGAAACCAACCCGAACTGACTTGGGAAAAAGTTCCCGGGGGAGGACTCGACTGGCCCGAGTAGTTCGCCCCCCAACAGGCGACTGTGCCATCGGTTCTGACTCCACAGTTGTGAAATAGTCCCGCAGTCACCTGATCAAATGTCCCCTCGGGCGGATTCAACTCGTTGTGCGAGCTGTAAAACGATCCCCAGCACTCCGCTGTGCCATTCGGCCTGAGC
Source organism: Candidatus Binatia bacterium (assembly GCA_026004215.1). GTDB lineage: Bacteria > Desulfobacterota > Binatia > HRBIN30 > HRBIN30 > HRBIN30. The sequence goes on along the minus strand of BPIR01000004.1, from coordinate 74,790 downwards.
CCGCAGGCATGAAATGCGCCCACAGTCACCTTAGAGAATGCTCCCGGAGGAGCACTCAGTTGGCCCCAGCGGCCGTCGCCCCAGCAAGCGACTGTACCGTCCAACCTGACACCGCAAGAAGCGAACCCCCCATGCTCACCTTCGAGAACGCCCCATGGGGCGGAGTTGAACGACCCCAAGGGTCGTTTCCCGAACACGAGATCGTGCCGTCGGTCCTAACCCCGCAAACGTACCAGTCGCCAGGGAAGAGCGCGGAGAATGCCCCGGGAGGGGGCGCAACCGAAGAACCCCAACATGCCGCCGTCCCGTCGCTCCTGATCGCACAGGTAGACCAATTACTGGCGACCACTTGAGCAAACGTACCCGGGGGCGGACTCGACTGCCCCAAAAAGTTCGAGCCCCAACATGCTATACCGCCGTCGGTCCTCACCCCGCAGGTGTGCTGGCCACCCACGCTGACCTGAGCAAATGTACCCGGGAGCGGGCTCGACTGCCCGTACTGATTGTCACCCCAACAAGCCACCGTGCCGTCGGTTCGAATCCCACAGGCGTGGCCCGACCTCACGCTGACCTGAGAAAACGTGCCCGGGGGCGGACTCGACTGCCCGTACTGATTGTCACCCCAACACGCGACCGTGCCGTCGGTTCGAATCCCGCAGGCGTGGCCCGACCCCACGCTGAGCTTCGAAAACGTTCCCGCTGGTGGACTCGATCGAGCCTCCGGGTTACCGCCCCAGCATTCAACCGTGCCATCGCTGCGAAGCGCACAAGTGTAATCCGCACCGGCGGCGATGTCCACAAAGTTGCAACGTTCAGAGCACACCGCCACCCCTACCAACCCGCACAACACGAGCGCCAAGGCACTGCAGAGAAGCGCGACACTCTTCCGGAAACCTCGCACAAAAGTCCCCTTGCGGAAGACGGGACTGTCGATTTGCGTGCCTCCTTCGAAACGACCTTGCCGACTCCAGGGGGCAAACAGCGATTGCGCCGAAACGCGATGGCATCTTCCGCGGGATTGTGACCCTGAATCGGTGATGCCCACCGGCCAATGCTGCTTGCGGGCCCAGCCAAGTTCCCCACTTTGCCCTTGGGCATCTGCGGCCATTGGCGTTGCCCTCCCGTTTGTGACGCCCGAAGTCGAAATTCCGACGGCGCGCCTTTACAACGGGACTGTTACGCCGGTCAACCGGCTGTGGCTCGGCCCGTGCGGCGCAAACGTGGGGTATCGCTGAAAGAGCAAAGGCAGTGTCGGCGTTTTGTGTCCGAGAGGCGGGCAGGCAAGATCGCAAACGGTGTCGGTTTTCGAGGGATCGCGCTTCCTGCGGCAAAGTTGCGGCGAGGTAGGAACCGCCGACACGGCAAGGACAGAAATCTAAAAAGCTTACCGCCACCCGAAGCGGGCTTTAAGCTCGGGTGGCACGCCGCTTCGCGGCGCCAGCGCAGCGTGGAGCTTCCGTACAGTTCGGTAACGGGGCGGCTCGAGCTCCCATGCGGCCAAGCCGGCTTGCATGCCGGTGCTTGCGTTGTCATGCGGTTTGCAACCTGGTCAGCCATGCCCCACCCAGACATGCATCCCGACCGGAGATAGATTTTAGCCTCGCACCGAGTTCCGAAACGTGTACCATCGGACCAACGCCTTGCGGCCCGAGACACCATCGCGCGACTTCGATGCTTGGTCACGTTCTCGTGGAAAATCTGCAGCGGCGCGCTCGACCCTCGCTCGGCGCGGTTTCGCCGAAGGCCGCGTGCGACTCGGGTCTATGAAGCCGGGCAAGGAGCAGGTCTCCCGTTGTCACCCTTGCTACTCTTCGCTCCTCGACCTCGAGGAGGCGCTCTTTCCATCGCTATGCGAGGAAGCGACCAGTATGCCTCCGACCCGATCACGGTTCTCTTGCGGCACGAGAAGTATTTTCGCAGCCAATCTTCCGCGCTCAGCAGAAAAGGTTCCGCCACCCCCGCCAGTGGTTAACCCTCAAATCCCTTCGCCGAGCGCTTACGCGCTCGAGCGGTCTCGGCCCGCACTCGGATCGCGATCTCGCGCCCCGTTTACGGGCTCCTCGGTCGAGGGGCGTGCCGGCGAATGATCCTCGAACGCAGGCACCTCGCCGGTACCTGGGCTGGAGCCAGGTGATACGGCATCTCCTTCCCACAAAGAGGTGGTTCGTGAAAAGCCACCTTCGGCCATTTGTTGAGTCACGCCAGCAGAACTCTGCGAGCCCTGTTCCTCTGGCTTTCGCACCTGCGCCACGCTGCCTTCGACGTTCTGCTCGTAAAACTCCCGCTCCTTCTCTTCCTCTTCGAAGGGATCGGCATCCTCTCCGAGGTTCAAAAACTCGTCTTCGTCGTCTTCGTCCTCTTCCTCCTCTTCCCACTCAACCCACTCGTCGTCTTCCGCCCAATCCTCCTCGTCTTCTTCCAGGACATTCGGGCTCACGCGGCCACGCTGATTGCGCCCCGAAGCGGAATGCGCCGCGGCCGAGCGCCCCCGGCAGACCTCGCACAGTTCGTACACTCTACCGCGACAGCGGGGACAGCGAACGAATTCGAAATCGTTGCACGCCGCACACCTGGGAGCCTTCCAGCCCCGGCACGCTGCGCACGGCTCGCGCCCCGAACCGGAGCAGCCGGGGCAGTCCTCACCGTCGTAGGTCCAGCCCGTGCCGTAACAACTCATGCACCGGGCAAAGCCCGAGCCGTCACACACTCGCTCAGGGCAGCGCCAACGACGCCTGCACTTGCGGCACGGTACCATGCCGGTGCCTCCACAGTTTGGGCAAAACACGCTCCCCAGTCCTTTGCAAAGAAAACACTCCTCGCGCACGGTTCTCCAACCCCTTTCGGCGGGCCGCAGCCTGGATTCCTATGCGAGCGCACCCAAATTCCTTGCGCCCTCCGGCACTCCCTCCTCAGCAACGGCACTCGCTTTTCGCAACCAATCGCAACGCTTACCCCTACTCCACCAGATTTTCCGCTGCACCGGCCAGCGCCTACTCCTCCCTGTCCGGAGAAGCAACGCGCCGATCACCATGGCAACGTTGCTCGCTTGTCTTCGTCGAGTGGGCCGGCAGATCGCCCGAAGCAAACTGAGCAACGGAAACGCGCCCTTGCGACGACCTCAGCTTTCTTGGTTGGACTCTGCTGTGATACAGTCGCTGCCATGATGTCTTTGCTCGTGACGCGAAGCGCGGTCCACCAACTTCTTTGCTTCGGCTTTCTTGCGATTGGCCTTGTATGCGCGGGTTGTGCGGCGGCAGCCAATCGTTCCGCGGTGCCTCAGGCTGGGATGCAGCAGCCCGCAGCCTTGCCCAGCGGGGACGAGGTGCAATCGGCGAATATCGAATCCGATCGGAACGATGACCACTGGGGAGGCGCCGCCACGGCCGTGCTCTTCGTGTTCGTCGTGCTCGGCAGTGCGGCGCTGCCTCTCTTGCTTTTGCTCTAATCGCCCCGCAGACGCACCTTTCGCCTTGCCGGAAGGTGCCCATACGGGTCGCAAAGGCTGCCGTCTTCTCGCGGAATTCGCGCCGCGGCGTACTGGCTACTCGCCGGTCGGCGAGATGTGGAATTCCAGCACCGAGGCTTCCTTGCGCCACTCTTCGGCGATGCGCTCGAAGCTTCCGCGGCGCAACGACCGCAGCACCATGGCGTACTCGAAGGCCCGGCCGTGATCCACCAAATGGTAACTCAAACTCGCGACCTCCGCTTTGTGCTCCAGCACCATCGCCCGCAAGGCTTGTTCGCTGGGAGCTCTTTCGCGCGCAAAACGTACCGCACAGCGAGCATACAGCTGCGTGGGAATGCGATCCTCCAGCCATCGAAACAAGGCGAGTGTGCCCAGCACCGCGAGCGTCCCTAACCCCGCGGGCAAAAATAACCCAACGCCGTACAGAATGCCGAGAACCGCGGTGATCCAAATCGAGGCGGCCGTGGTGAGGCCGCGAACGGTCAAGCGCTCTTTGAAGATCACTCCCGCGCCCAAAAAACCAATCCCGGTCATAATCCCCGCAGCCATGCGTGTTGGGTCCGTACGTACGGTCTCCAGCGGCACACCCACAAACCACTTCCACTGGTGGGTGGTCACCAGCATGAGCAGCGCCGAGGACAAGCACACTAGAGCATGGGTACGGAAGCCAGCGGGACGCCCGTGGAATGTCCGCTCGAGCCCGATCAGACTGCCGGCGATCCACGCCGAGCCAGCGTGGACGGCGAGGTAGACCAGGTCCTGTTCCATAGGGCCCGTGTAGCACAACCCGTTCGACATCGGACAGATGCCGCTTCCGTAGCGTGCACGCCAGGTTGGCAGCGCAGGAGTTCTCATATGCGCAATGCCGAGAGGAAATGCCTCCAGCCACTTCAGCGGACGGCCCATGGTCACAAAGTTTGCATGGCAGAGTTTACAAACCCAAAGTGGCGACGCATATTCCGGCGCACCTGACTCGTGCGTCGGGGGATGGCAGAGCCCGACAGAAGAGGAAAAGGAGGGCGCAAAGATGAAAGTTCTGGCTATCGCGGACCTACGGGAAGAGTTCCGCTATTTGGATCGACTCGAGGAAGTCGTGAAAAACACGCGGGCGAAGGCCGTGCTCTTCAGCGGAAACGTACTGCGGGCCGAAGCCCGCCAGGCCGAGTGGGAGCGGGCCAAAGCCGAAGGGCGACTACCGCTGCTGGACCAGCCGGAGGTTGTTCGCGAGCGGCGTGACGACGCCGAGTCCATCATGAAATTTTTCCGCAGCCTCGACCGCCTGGGCGTCCCCGTCTTCCTAGTCCCTGGACGTAACGACGCACCAGAACGATTTTTCCTGCAGGCGGCCTTCAATTCGGAGATTGTCGAAAAGAACATTCACATGGTCCACCGCAGCTTTGCGCCACTCGGGCGCGGGTTCGTGGTGGCCGGATTTGGCGGCGAGGTGACCAGCAATGACCGGGACCATGAGTTCTTCCTGAGATACCCGGGATGGGAAGCGGAGTTTTCGCTCGACTTTTTGCGCCACCTCGAGCAAGTGAAAATCTTGTTGACACACACGGCACCGGCAGCTCCGCTGGAAGGGGAGCACAAGGCGAACGGGCACGAAGCGATCAGCCACATTTTGAAGACGTACAGCCCGCACCTCGCGGTGTGTTCGCGACCAGACGGACAGAAGGGGAAGGTGGTCATCGGCACCACTTTGGTGGTGTCCCCGGGCCACTTGGCCAACGGCGATTACGCCATCGTTGACGTCGAAGATAAGGAAGTGTCGTTCGGGGACCTGCGCTAAACGGCTCCGCGGGAGCGGTTCGGCCTCGTCCGAACTGCTCGTTTTCCGCCCGGCTACTCGCCAATAATTTTGATCAAGACGCGCTTGCGCCTTCGTCCGTCGAACTCCCCGTAAAAGATTTGTTCCCAAGGCCCGAAGTCGAGCTTACCCCGAGTGATGGCGACCACCACTTCGCGACCCATGACCTGTCTTTTGTGGTGGGCGTCGCCATTGTCCTCGCCGGTGCGATTGTGGTGATATCGCTCCGGGCTGGGGTCGTAAGGAGCCAACTGTTCCAACCAACGCGCATAATCTTCCAGCAAGCCGGGCTCGTCGTCGTTGATAAACACGCTGGCGGTGATGTGCATGGCATTGACCAAGCACAGTCCTTCCTGCACGCCGCTTTCTTTCACCGCCGCTTCGACCTCGGGCGTAATGTTCACGAAACCCATGCGGGAGGGCACGTGGAGAACCAACTCTTTGCGGTAAGATCGCATGTTCTAGGTTTACCAAGGGATCGGCAACACTGTCCAGAAAGTCGCGCACCACTGGGCGCAGTTATCCGGTCGCCGCTCCCCGCCCTCTGGCTCGCTCTTGCAACGCCACCAAGAGCTTTTCGCGTAAGCCGCCGAAGTCGCCATTGGACATGATCACGACCACATCTCCCGGCCGAACGTTTCTTTGTACTGCCACGGCAATGACCTCAGGATCGTCGAAATGTCGTGCGGCCACGCCCGCAGCTTCGAGATCGGCAGCCAACTGCGATGGCGAGAACAGTTCTTCCTCGGCAACCGCGTCCGAGCTCTTACGGAGCACGCCTCCCACGATCACCCGCTGCGCTCGCGCCAACGCGTCAACGTATTCTCGCTGGAACACCTTTCTCCGGCTGGTGTTCGAGCGCGGCTCGAACAAAGCCCAGAGCCGCCGCTTGGGGTAACGGTGCGCCACGGCATCGAGCGTGGCCGCAACCGCCGTCGGGTGATGCGCGAAGTCGTCCACCAAAACCACGCCTCCGAACTCGCCCACGAACTGTTGCCGTCGCGCCACGCCCGGGAAACTCTCCAAAGCTCGAATCGCTTCGCGGAACGGGACACCAAAATGGCCGGCGCACAACGCCGCCCCCAGGGCATTGCGAGCATTCATGGCACCCATCAACGGCAAGGAGGCCACGGCCACATCCGTGCCTTTGTGGAGCAGACGAAATGAAAGTCTACCGTCGTCGCGGAGGTCGGTCACGCGCCAGGTGGCATTGGGGTGAAAGCCGAAGTCCACCACTAAATTGTGCCCGCGGGCAACGTCCCAAGCGTGGGGAAAGTCGCGACATACCACCAGCGGTGCCCCGTCGGGTAACGTCTCGACCAAGACCCGGAACGCCTGCTTGACGTGGTCGAGGTCGCGGTAAATGTCGGCGTGGTCGAATTCGACCGCATTCAACAGCAAGCCGCGCGGGCGATAGTGAAGAAACTTCGGGCGCTTGTCGAAAAACGCGCTGTCGTACTCGTCGCCCTCCAGGATGAAGTGCTCGCCGCCGTCGAGCCGGGCATTGCAATCCCATTGGAGCACTTGTCCGCCCACCAAGAAGCTCGGCCTTTGCCCGGTGGCGGCAAATATCCAGGCCAGCATTGCGGTTGTCGTCGTCTTTCCATGAGTTCCGGCAACGACCACGGGGATGCGTTGGCGCAAAAACAATTCGTAGAGCGTTTGCGGCAGCGAGGCGTAGGGAAGCTGGCGTTCGAGCACCGCCCGAGCCTCAGCGTTAGTTCGGGTGATCTTATTGCCCACGACGACGAGATCGGGCGCGGGATCCAGGTTTTGCGGCGAAAAGCTCCGGAAGACAGGAATGGCCCACCGTTCCAGCAAGGTACTGATGGGTGGGTAAAGCACGTCGTCCGAGCCGGTCACGCGGAATCCCGCGGCGCGCAGCAGTGCAGCCAAGCCAGACATGGCCACGCCGCCGACCGCGAGCAAATGCACATGCCCGGCACTTTCGGAACGAAGCTTCTCCGGCACGCGATTGTTCGGATCGGCGGTTACGTACCACTCGAGCTCGGGCGCTAGACTCATGCCAAAGCCTCGCGGATCAAATCGTGAAGGAGCGGCCGAAACGCTTTGATCTTGTCGTTGTCCCGGCGCGGGTGGACGCGATTCGACAACAGCACCACGTGGCAATGCTCCGCCAAGTCCACCCACACGGAGCACCCTGTGAAACCCAGATGGCCGACCGACTGAGCAGAAAAGTAACGTCCGGCACTGGAGCCTTCGAGCGACGGGGTATCCCACCCCAGGCACCAAGTGGAGTCGGACACCGACGGATCGCGACTCCAAAATTCACGAATGAGTCGTTGCGGGATCATGCCTCCCACTGTGTAGTAACAATCCTCGAGTCGGCAAAGTAAGGTGTCGATATCCCGCGCACAGGAGAAGAGGCCCGCGTGCCCTGCCACGCCGCCCATGGCGTACGCGTTGTCGTCGTGTACCTCGCCCCACAAGAGCTTTTGCCTCCACGGACATTGCTCCGTGGGTGCGATCATCTCCGTGATCGGCTCCAGCCGCCGCCAGCGCAACAAGGCCAGGTCCACAAAGCCCGTAGATCGGAGTCCGAGAGGCCGGAAAATGCGCTCAAAGCAAAAGCGATCCAACGTCATGCCGCTCAACTGTTCGATCACGGCGCCGAGCAACATAAAGCCAAGGTCGCTATACACCGCACGCGTACCGGGCTCGGCCTCCACGCGCTCGCGCTCGATGCATTGGTACACGAACGCCTTGGCGGCGCTCGTTCCCAGGAAATTAATTCGGCCCCGGCGCCGCTCCTCTGCCAGCACTTCTTTGTAGTACGGCTTCCAGGCGGGCAAGCCGGAGCAGTGAGCCAACAAATGGCGAAACGTCACGTGGGCCTTTCCGTGGACGCTAAAGTTCGGAAAAAAGCGAGCGACGCGGTCATCCAATCGGATTTTGCCCTCCTTGACCAAGATCATCATGGCAACGGAGGTCGCGAGGGCCTTGGTCAGCGAGGCCACGTCGAAAATTGTATCCTCTCGCATCGGTGCAACTTGTGGAATCAAGCAACGGTTTCCGAACGCTCGCAGGTAGAAAAACGATTCTGCCTGGCGCACGAGCAACACCGCGCCGGGGAACACGCCTTCGGCTACGGCGCTGTGCATCGCTTCCTCCACGAGCTCGAATGCCATGCGCAGGTTTCTACGGCGAGGAAACCCAGGGTTCCAGGAACTCCAACTCTCCTCGGGTCACTCGAATACGGATTCCGAGTGGAAGGGTACACGTACTGGCTCCGTGGCCGCTCGGCAATCCGCCGGCGACGGGCACGCCCAGAGGGGCCGTGTGCTGCACCACGACGTCCCAAACATCCCAACTGTCCGCAGGTCCGTTGCAACCAATCATCTCGCCGCAAACCACCGCCGTCGTTCCCGCCCACAGTCCCGCTTGGCCCCACTGCGTGAGCATCCGGTCCACCCGGTACGGCTTTTCGTTCACGTCTTCGAAAAACCACACGGCCGCTTCCGCCTTCGGAGCGAACGGAGTTCCCAAGAGGCTAACGAGGATACTCAGGCACCCACCCCTGAGGATGCCCTCCCCCGCCCCGTCGTGTAAAACGCGCGGCAAGCGGATCGCCCACGGCCCCTCTCCGGTGAGCATGCGCACGAGCCCGTCGAGCGCTCCTTCGCGGCGGGCGAAGGCGGCCACGACCGGACCATGGAAGGCGACCATCCGACACCGATCCACCAAGAATTGCAGCAACGCGGTGCAGTCGCTGCTGCCGACGAAAATCTTCGGGTGTGCCCGCAGCAGGTGCGCATCCAACAAGGGTAACAGCCGCGCGGAACCGTAGCCGCCGCGGGCCGCAAAGATGGCATCCACGTTCGGATCGAGGAACATCTCCACAAGATCGCGAGCCCGTTCCTGGTCCGTCCCCGCCAGGTAACCAAACTGCTTCCACAGTGACTCTCCCAAGCGCACCCGAAAACCGCGTGCCTCCAGCAAAGCGACACCGGCTTCGATCTCGTCGCGGCGCACGGCACCCGCAGGCGCCACGATCCCGATACAACCTTTTGGCGCCAACGCCTGCGGGCGGTTCCGCGGCGGGGATTCCTGAGACGCCACCGTGCCTTCGGTATGGTTCACTGGTGTGGCGAACGCCTATCGTCGCCCTGCGATGCAGTAGCCTTTGCGTCGGCCTCCTCAGCGGCCCGCAGGGCGATGGCGGCGTGGGCAAAAGAGCCCCCAGCCCTGAGAGTCATGGCCACAAAAATCGCTTCGGCAACTTCTCCAGTACTGGCACCGGCTTTCTTCGCCCGCTTCACATGCACGTCGATGCAATACGGGCACTGGGTCACATGGGCCACAGCGACCGCGATGAGCTCCTTGGTTTTCAACGGGAGTTCGCCGTCTTGAAACACGACCCGTTCGAAGTCCACAAAGCCGCGAAACATCTCCGGCTTGAGCTCCCGCAACTGGCGCAAGCGTCGGCTTTCTTGTGGGTGATAGAAACAGTCTGCCATGGGCGAGTCCTCCTTTTGAGCCAGGGCCGCAAGCGCTGCGGCCAGCGACCACTAATCCGTCATGTGGGTAAGAGTCTGCAAACTAAAGTGCCCTTCGGGAAACGATAGCTCGATGAACTGCGTACTGTATCGGCCACCAATGGCCGCGCGATTCGTCTTGTCGTTCACTCCGACTACCATGTTCGGGGTTACGGTTTTGAAACTGCCATCATCGTTGCTCGACCAGTGGAACGCGCACATCGCGTTGTAAAAGTACTCCCCGGCACGATTGTGAACCAGCTTCCACCAAATGCGGTACAACTCTTTGTCCATGTACATGATGACCTTGCCGAAGTTGTAAAACGGGTCTTCCGACTCCCCTTGAACGATCCATACCGGGCGTGGGATCATCACGAGGTTATCCACCACTAGCCAGGGCGCCCCTTTCGCGCCGGGTGTTTCGTAGGCGGCCGTAAAATACGGGATTTCGACTTCCGCACGGGTCGAAGACACCCAGCGTTGCTTGACCGGTTCGGGAGACAGCACGGGGGCAAGCACTTTTCCCTCACCCAGTAATTTCCACTTGTAGTATTCCACCTTGCCGGCGTAACAGTTGACGTCATCGGCATAGATGTCGAGCCCCGCCACAGGGTCCGACCGGGTGGCGCTATTTACGCGGCGGACGCGGCGCGTTGCCGGAACGTAAAACCAGGCTTGGTCCTGCGATTCCCAGTCGTTAAAGCGCTTGCCCAAGCCGGCCACGCCATCCACGTCCTGTGGTTCCATCACGCCCGTTAGACTCGCCCCGCGCAGGTTCTCGGGGTTTTCGATCGGGCCAAAGTGGCGGCCCAAGAACCCGTGCCCATGCAGCCACAGTTTAATGCGCTTGTATTCGCCACCGGCATCGATCCCGTTCAACGTGAAGGTTGCACCGCCACCGCCGGCCACCGCGTTTGCGGCTTCGAAGTTCCACGCCATTTTGCATGCCGCAAAGGGATCGTGAAAGGCATCGATGCGAGGGAAGGGGTAGCCAAAGTAAAAGCTCGGCATTTTACCCGTTGCCACGTCTTTTAAACCACACGTTTTCGGGTCGACGTCGTACTTGCCTGCGTTTGCTTCGCTGGCCGCCCAAAACTTGGCGGAGTAGTTTTGGCGGAGCCGCTCCGGGTCGACTTCGACTACTTTGAAGTAGTACTCGCCGTTGCGCACTCTCTTCAGCACAGGCTCGGGGAGCAAGCCCTCGCCTTGCTGCCAGTTGTTGGCGTTCAAAATCCAACTTTTTGGTTCGTCTGCTCGTGCTCCGGCAACCAAGAATGCCGCCAAAATCATCAAGGAGCAGGCTCCACTGCGCGTGCCCATGGTGAAAAACCCTCCGTGGACCAGTTTCTCTCCGCTTGTCCCGCAGACGGTGGGAAAAGTCAATCTTGCAGGATACGCGCTACATCGTCGCACGCCTGCCGGCGAGTTCCGCCGGCGAGGGCTCGTCCGGCTTCTTCTCCCAGGCACTCACGACAACCGCAGCCACGAGGTCACCGAGCACGTTCAACACCGTTCGGCACATATCGAGGAAACGGTCGACCCCCAAGATGACCCCTATGCCTTCGGCCGGAATGCCCACCGCGACCAAAACTGGCACGATAAGGGGCAACGAACCACCCGGAACGCCAGCCGTTCCCACGCCGGCCAGAATGGCCATACCCACGACGAGGAATTGCTGGCCCAGGGTCAACTCGACTCCAAAAAACTGTGCGAGAAACAGCACCGTGACGCCTTCGAACAACGCCGTCCCATTTTGATTGGCCGTCGAGCCCAACGTCAACACGAAGCCGGCGATGTCACGCGGCACATGCAAGCGCTCTTGTGCGACCGCCAGCGTCGTCGGTAGGGTGGCGTTGGAGGAACTCGTCGAAAAGGCCGTCACAATCACCGGCTGCACGGCGGAAAAGAAAGAGTAAACGGATCGCCTTGCGAACAGTTTGAGCACCAGCGAGTAAGTCACCACCAGGTGAAATGCCAAACCGACCAAAACCACGGCCACATAGGCGGCCAGTGGTTTGAGCACCTCGTACCCGAAGCGCGCCGTGAGCGTAAACATGAGACATCCCACCCCGACGGGGGCCAGCCGCATCGCCAATGCCACCACGCGTATAGAAACTTCGTAAACGCCTTCGAGCCACGACCGCAAAGGCTCCACCGCCTCCTTGCGGCCTTGCGCCAAGCCAAGGCCGAAGATCAACGCGAACACCATCACGGCCAGCATGTCGCCCTGGGCCGCGGCACGGACTGGGTTTTCCGGCACCAACTGCGTGAGTGCCTCCAAGCCAACGGGCGCGCGGCTCGATGCCAAGGTGCTGTCCACCTTTTCGGCCGCAGCCAGCAAAGCGGAGCGGGCCTCTGGCGGCACTACAGCGCCGGGCCGAACGATGTTGACAAGGACCACTCCGGTGAGAACGGAGAGGCCCGAGATGATCAAAGTAACCACCAAGGTCCGCAGCCCCACTCGCCCCACGCTCGCCAGGTCACCGAAACCACTCACCCCCAAGGTGAGAGCGGAGAACACCAGCGGAAGAACGATCAGGAAAATCAGCCGTAAAAACAAACGCCCCATCGGCTCCGTGAACCCGTCCACGAAAGCGCTGAGCCAGTAGCTCTCTTGCCAGACTGCGTGCGCGGCAACCCCAGCGAGGGTACCGGCAACCAAACCTGTGAGGATGGCGCGGTGTGAAATCACCACTGCGGGTGCCTCGGCTTCAGCGCTGTTTGTCACTAGTGTACTCCCGTGCAGTCGTATATGCGGGGAATAGCACCTGGGCCGCAAGGCCAGTCGCAATTCGAACAAGGAGAAGGCGCGATGAACGATCGGACAATGCCAGACACGGCTCCCCAGGGAGCGGCGGCAACCACCGCCGCGCTGTTGGCCTTTCTTGTGTGTGCTTTGGCCTTTCGTGCTCTACCCGCGCACGCCAACGACTGCATGGTGCTGTTGCCGCTGTTTCAGCGCGGCCTTTCCGACGCCGACATCGCTGCGGAAACACAGTTGCCATTTGCAGTGGTGGAGTCTTGCCGGCGCGAGCTGTCCCGCCCCTTGCCTGTGGGACCCGCCGGAGCCCCTCCCATGGGAGCGCCGGGTGCCCCACCGGCCGGTGCTGCCGGGCGGCCACCCATGGGCGCTGCAGGCCAGCCCCCCATGGGTGCTGCGGGACCTCCACCGGTAGGCCGCGATGTGCAGCGCTTACCCAACCGCTGACGAGGAAGGTCGACGCGAACTGCAACCGTGCCCGACCGACGCGCTTCGAGTACCTTGTTGCGCGCCGATTTCGTTAACGGCTTTCGCCCGCGGTTGGGGTGACGGGCGCAGCGGAGCCTTTTTGGACCTGGAGCCGGCGCCCAACCGTCCACGGCCGGTCCAACAAGTACGCGTGCTCCCGCATGAGCTTGTCGTGTTGGGCCGGGGTAAGAAGCTCTAGAACCGCTATTTTCGCCTGATTCGCCACACCCCATTGTGCCGCGAATGCCTTCTCCCAGTCTTCCGTCGCCCGCCGTGCCGCAACCCAGTCTCGTTTCTTGAGGGCTTCGTAAAAACGATCCCGCGCCTCGTTTTGCCGGCGGATCGCATCCTCGGTGCGTTCTTTCGTGGATGCCATGGCTTCATCCATGCGTTTGCGCTGCTCCTCGGAGAGACCAAAGGCCTCCACGTAGTCCGGCTGATTCCACCAAAAATCGCCCGCGAGTTGCGCCGGAGCCGCTTTAGGTGTTCTTGCTGCCGGGGGCGTGGCCGCCGCGACGGTTTGCTCCACGTTGGGAATGATAAAGCGAAGCGTCGGCAGCGGCTTGGTTTGCGCCTCGGCTGGGCAGGTGTGTGCGGACCAGTTACCAATTGCGCCGGCCAGGGCAACCGCCAGGAGTTTCGTCCGCACTCTGCGTTGTCGTTTACGTTGCACCGGCAATTCTCTTCCCCAAGTTTTCGGCCTTGCTACAATGCACGGCCATGACAAAGCAAGGCCAAGATGTCGGCCACCGGTCGGCCGATCGCGAATCGGTCGGGTGTGCCGTGATTACGGTGAGCGACACCCGAACTCCGGCCACGGACGAAAGTGGCCAGCTCATTTGCAACTTACTCGCCGAGGCTGGGCATCGCGTCGAACAATACCGCATTTTACAAGACGAACCGGCGCTCATTGTTGCCGCTCTTCAGACCTTACCTCCAGACACGGCGGCCGTGCTCATCAACGGGGGAACCGGACTGGCCCGGCGCGACACAACGTACGAGACCATCCATCGTTTGTTCGACAAGGAGATCAGCGGCTTTGGGGAACTCTTTCGCATGCTGAGTTATCAAGAGATCGGGGCCGCCGCGATGCTGAGTCGCGCCACCGCGGGCGTCATTGGCTCACGAGTGATTTTCTCCATGCCCGGCGCTCCGCGTGCAGTCGAACTCGCCATGCGCAAACTGATCCTACCGGAGCTGGGACACGTCGTCGGTTTGGTCCGCGGGCTCGGGCAAAAGAGCAAGCCGGAGTGAGGGGCAGGTGACCGTCAAGGTCCGATTGTTTGCCGTCCTGCGGGAGCGTACGGGCGTAGAAGCCCTGGACCTTTCGCTAGCAACGACTGCTTCGGTGGGCGATGCTTGGAACGTCTTGCAGCAACGCCATCCCAGTCTCGCGGCATTTCGCGGGTGTGTCACGTTTGCAGTCAATCGGGAATACGTCGGTACAGACCACCCGCTTGCGGACGGCGACGAGTTGGCTCTGATTCCACCCGTCAGCGGTGGCGTACCGGGAGGCATGCATCCGTGAGTGACGTACAGTGCACGGTGAAGATCGTCCGCGAGCCCATTGACTGCGCCGGCTTGCTCGCCGCCGTTGCCGACCCAGGCTGCGGTGCCACAGTGCTGTTCGTGGGCTCGACGCGAGATCACAATGAGGGGCATCGCGTCGTGCGACTAGAATACGAGGCATACGAAGAGATGGCGCTGCAGGAGATGAACAAGATCGCCCGCGCCGCTTCGACGCAATGGCGTCTTGGCAAGCTCGCCATGGTCCACCGCCTCGGGCCCGTGCCACTCGGGGAAGCCAGCGTGGCCGTAGCCGCATCCGCGCCCCACCGAGCCGACGCATTCGCGGCTGCGCGCTTCGCCATCGACGAACTGAAAAAAACCGTTCCAATCTGGAAAAAAGAATTCTTCGACGGGGGAGAAGTCTGGATCGGCCTGCAAGGGCACCCATCCAACCCCAAATAAAAAAGCGCCGGGAGGCGGAACGCTTCCTCCCGGCGCCCCGAACACCCTTACAGCGCCTCGCGCCTCACGCGGCACAACCCAGCGCACCCTCGGGCAAATTCGCTGGGTGCTCTATCATCGCGGCTCGATCCCGCTCCAACGCCAGGGCGACAGCGGACACCACCAAAAGCAGTCCCACACACGCCAGGGCAACGTTCACCCCAGGCACCACTAACGGTACGCTGGGGATTACAGCCGTCCATAACCAGCCTGTCCAAAACATTCCGGTTCTCCTTTCGACTCTGAAAGCTAACCAATTAGATGATCGAGTAAAGCCGTCGTTACATGAAAACGAGCTTGGATTCGTAAAATGTCGGCTAATTGCCGAGGTGCTGGCTGGTTTCGGGCAGCGGGGGGGTCCGGAAAAGGCGGCCACCCGCCAAGAGATCCGAGGGGGGTTGGTCGCTAGCGAGTGTACGTACCGACGAAGTCGGTGGGCATACTCCTCTGCTCTGGGGCGCCCACCGATTGCCGCGAGCTTTAAAATGGCGGGGCCACCTTGCCGCCGAAAAGGCGGGGTCGTTCCAGCGAGCCGCGCGTGCTTCTCGGTACGTCCCCTAGCAGCTCGCGACCGGCAAGGTGGGCCAACGTTTTCTCTGCGATATCGCCGCAGGTATCCCGGTGAAGATGAAACGAGGCCCTTCGAAACACCCTCGTTTCCGGATCCTAGGCAGGCGCAGGTGGCACGGGGTTCGCTTTGCGTGCGGGCATGCTGTGCGGGCACCGTGTGCGAGGGTTCACTCTGGCCGAAACCTTGATGTTGTTGGTCGTCGCAGGGTTTTTGGTCGGCCTCGCTTCATACAGTTGGGCTTCGGCCCGGCAGGGCCTGGCGTTACGAACAGCGACCCGGCAGGTAATGTTCGACCTCATGTCCGCGCGGCTGCGAGCCGTGGCCTCGAATCGCAATCATAGGGTGATTTTTCCGGTGGGTGCGGCCAGCTACCAGCGGCAGTGGCGCAATGGGAGCGTGTACACCGACCTTGGCGGCCCAATTCCCCTTCCGCGCGGCATCGAGGTTGCGAGTTGCAACGCCGCTGGACAAGCAATCACGTACCGGCCCCGAGGCAATGCTGCAACTTTCGGCACGATTGTCCTGCGCAACCAGCGTGGCGAGGAGCGGCAAGTCGTCGTGGATATTGCGGGAAGGGTTCGTGTGCAATGAGAGTACGCGCTTCGGCTGGAATGACTGTAATCGAAGTCCTGGTCGCTGCCACGATTCTCGGGTTCATCGCGGCCCTATTCGGGGTCGGACTGCTGCATATCCGGGAGTGCGGCGAGCGGTCCGAAAGGCTCACTCGCGCCGTGCTCTTGGCAAGCAATGCCATCGAGGGCGTGCGCATGACAGGCGATCCACCGCCCGAGGAAGGCCCGCTCGGGTTCGACCGAGTTGTGACGGTGTCGCCCTACGAGGGGAATTCCGATCTTCTCGAAGTGGTCGCTGAAGTCTACTGGAGGCACGGTGCTCTCCACCGCGTGGCTCTTCGCACTCTGATATTCCGCCGCACGCTGCCGGACCGCAGTTGACGTTGCGGGAAGAGTACAATGTCCTTCTCCGAGGTTCTGACCGTCTTGGCTCTGACTCACATACTTGCCATCAGTGCGCTCGTGTTCGGGCGCACCGCATCGGGGATTGTCCGCCTTCAAGAGGTCAAACGCGAAGCCGTGCACACCAACATCCTGGCGCTCGACATGTTTGCGCGCGAGTGGCGCATCGCAGGTTTCAGTGCCAATGGCCAACCAATCGAAGGCGTGGCGGCGCCGTCCACAGATGCGGTGGATTTACGAGCGGACTTGGATGGGGACGGGGCGCTGTCTGGGTTTCATGAACGTATCGCATATCAGTGGGACGCGAACCGCGGCGCAGTCATGCGGGCCACGCAAAGCTCCTCTCCGCAACCATGGCTCCAGAAGGTGCCGCCGGGAGGTTTTGTACTCACGTACTTGGATCCTTCGGGTGCACCCATGCCAGACCCCGCCAGTGAAGTGCGGCGCATCAGCGGAGTGCGGCTCCAACTGCGGACGGAATGGGCTGTCGAGCTTCCCCCAGCCTCCTCTTTGAGCGCTGGCTTCGATGCTTCCCTTTCGGTGGCGCGGCGTAACCGATGAACCGTCTCACCATTGGCAACCAACGAGGCGTCGCATTGATACTCGTGCTCGGTTGGGCAAGCCTACTTTTGCCACTGCTTTCGTGGCTCTACCTGCAAGCGCTGGCGGACCAGTTTTTAGTGCAAAACCTGCGCCGCGAAGTGGATGCGTTTCATGTTGCGGAGGCCGGCCTGAACTTCGCGCTGGCGGCGATCAGCCGCTGCCACTCGTCGTCCTGTGCCCTCGCTGGACCCGACGGGGTCTTGGGCACGACGGACGATGGTCAGCTCGTCGGCGATCCCAGCGGATGGCGCGCGTTCGGGGAATCCGGTGGAGCGTTTCGGGTGTCTTCCAGTGCGGCGGATGAAACCACGGTGCGCATTCGCTCGTTTGGCCGCGGCTGGGGCGGCGGCGTCGCCGAGGTCGAGGCCTTAGTGCACTGGGAAGCAGACGGAACGGTGAGAATATTCTGGAACCAAATACTCGACCCATAGACACTCCCTCGAACCGCAACGCCACCTTCCCCCAATATTTTCCGGTCGCCATCCGGCTTGGGCTCGAGCCTTTCGATGAGGAGAGAACTCGACCCCGTTCCTAAAGCTACGCGCCGCACCGGTCCTGTCTGGGAGGCATTCTCGGTTTGTCGCAAGAACGTCTTTCATATGGCGACAATGCAGGTTATAGGGCAGAGCATCTTCGGTTCGCTTTTGGCAAAACGAGTCTCAGGTTCACCGTAAGGGGTGCAGCAAAGAGTCGGTCATGTCCCTCCGAGTGTTAGTCGTCGACGATAACGCCGACAGCCTGGTCATCACGCGAGGCATTCTGGAGCCAAAAGGCTACGAAGTGATGGAAGCGACGAGTGGCGCCGAAGCCCTGGAGCTGGTCGCTCAAAATCCTCCTGATTTGATCTTGCTCGATATCATGATGCCAGGGATGAGCGGGCTCGAGGTTTTGCAGCAACTCAAGGAACGTTACGAAACCGCGCGCATTCCCGTGATCTTGGTTACCGCGAAAACGGCCGACGAAGATGTTGTCCAGGGTTACCAATACGGGGCGGACTACTACATCACCAAACCCTTCACTGGCACCCAGCTCCTCTACGGGATCGAGCTCGTTTTGGGCCGCGAGAATGCCAGTGAGTAGGCGCGGCCGCTTGATTGTCTTCGAGGGTGGCGAAGGCGCCGGTAAATCCACGCACCTCCGCCGTGCCGCCGCAACCCTTCGTCAGCGTGGCTGGCCCGTCCTCGAAACGGCCGAGCCCGGCGGAACTGCAATTGGCCAGCAAATTCGCCGGATCCTGATGGACACCCACGCTCCCGCACCGGCGACATGGACGGAGCTTTTCCTCTATCTCGCAGATCGAGCCGAGCACGTCGCCACATTGATTGGCCCGGCTCTGCTCCGCGGAGACATTGTTCTTTGCGACCGGTTTTCCGCATCCACACTGGCCTATCAAGGTTTCGGCCGGGGACTC
This sequence comes from Candidatus Binatia bacterium, assembly GCA_026004215.1. Lineage (GTDB taxonomy): Bacteria > Desulfobacterota > Binatia > HRBIN30 > HRBIN30 > HRBIN30. Next base: position 56,220 of record BPIR01000004.1, on the reverse strand, counting down.
GACCTCGACCTTTTACGCCAACTGGACGGGGTGGCCCGTCAAGGCGTGGAAGCCGATCTCGTCATTCTTCTCGACTGCCCGGTGGAACTCGGGCTTCGCCGCGCGGGGAGGGACGACCGGTTTCACCGCGAGTCACTCGCTTTTCACGAGAAGGTGCGCGCGGGGTTTCTCGCTCTCGCCCAGGAGCACACCAGCAAGTTTATAATCGTGGATACAAACGCTCCTCTGGACGAAGTCGCCACCCGCATTTTGGCCGCAATTGACCAATGTCTCGAGCGCCATTGATCCGTTTCTCCGATTTGGTCGGACTCGAAGGCGTACGCGATACCCTGTGCGATCGCGCACGAAGCGGCCAAAGCGCACTGACCCTACTCCTGGTCGGCCCCGAGGGCGCCGGCAAGCGCTCGCTCGCCCGTGCCTGGGTGGCGTGGTTGTGCTGCCCGGCCGGCCGGGACTCCAACGAGGCGTGTGGCCGTTGCCGGACTTGCGTGCAACTTGCCGCCGGATCGTATCCCGATGCGCTGTGGATCGAGGTTGCTGGAGGCAAGCGGGAAATCGGCATCGAGCGCGCTCGCGAACTCAAACGGTTTCTCACGTTTGCACCGGTGCAAGGAGACCTTCGCGTCGGCGTGATCGAAAACGCAGACTGCCTCACCATCGCCGCACAAAACGCGCTCCTCAAAGTGCTCGAAGAGCCACCGCCGCGCACCTGGCTTTTGCTGACTTCCAGCACGCCAGATTCCTTGCTTCCGACGGTACGGTCACGTTGCCAGCGTATCGCCGTTCCACCCTTGTCCCCAACTCAGCTTCGCGAAGCTTTGACTCGGCACGGCGTTCCCCCAGAGACCATCGAGACACTCTTGCCTCTCGCTGAAGGTAGCGTGGGGCGAGCGCTCAAGCTCCACCAACACGTACGGGCGGATTTTGTAACTACGACGGCGAATTTTCTTGCGGGCATCGGGCAAGCTCGCTATGCGGCCATCGCTCGGTTTGCCGAGGAACTCAACCGAGACGACGCCGGTTTGGAGGCACGCCTGCAGGTCATGCTCGCAATTTTACGCGAACAGGTCGTGAAATCTTGCTCGAATCGCCCCGCAGCACGGGCAGCCGCTGCCCGAGGAGCCATTCTTCTCCAAGCGTGGCGGACCTTGCGCGAGAGTTATGCCAACCGTCAGCTCTTGATCGAGAGCATGCTACTCGAGATGGCCAGCGCGGAGCCATGAACGAAAGCGAGATCGTTTCCACCCTCGAAAACCCACCGCCAAACACGCTCGTCGGAGTCAAGTTCCAGAACGTCGGGCCGGTGCACGTGTACGATCGGGGCGAGCTGGACGTTCGCTGGGGAGACGTCGTAGTCGTCGCCACGGACGAGGGACAACGCCTGGGCATCGTCACTGCGCTGCCGTCCCATTACGACGTCTCGGAGGAGCCTGTTCGGCGCCTTCTGCGCAAAGCCACGGATGCCGATTTCGATCGCGCAGACCGCATCAAAGCACAGGAAGAGCGGGCCTTCCGCCTGTGCTTGCTGCGCATCCGGGAGCGCGATCTGCCGATGAAGCTGGTGCGGGTGGAACAGACGCCGGACCGCAGCAAAATCGTCTTTTACTTCTACTCCGAAGGCCGAGTGGACTTTCGCGATCTCGTGCGCGAACTCGCACAAGCTCTGCACACTCGCATCGAAATGAAGCAAATCGGCTCTCGCGAGGAAGCCAAGATGATCGGCGCGGTCGGCCCATGCGGAAGAGAGCTGTGCTGCTCCACGTTCCTGCGCAATCCCGGTGGCGTCTCCGTCAAAATGGCAAAAACGCAGGGTCTGTCCCTGAACCCTTCGAAACTCGCCGGGATGTGCGGGCGCCTCAAGTGCTGTTTGCGATACGAGTACGATACCTACCTCGATCTCGGGCGGGGGCTGCCCGCAGTAGGGAAGAAAGTTTTGTCCGTTCACGGTGCGGGCGTCGTGCAGCGGCAAAACATCTTGAAACAAACCGTTGTCCTTCAACTGGAGGAAGGCGGTGCCGTCGTGGAAGCGAGTCTGGACGATCTAGTGATTGCCAAGGAAACCCTCGGGGCCACTCCCTCACCGCTCCAGCCGCAAGATAACGAGGACTCCGCGGCACCGGAGGAACCGACCTAAATCGCTCCCCCAACCCTGCGAGGGTGGCCGCCGAACATTCGAGGACGTTTTCCGAAGGCGATGCGACCGTTTTACGTTACAACACCAATCTATTACATCAACGCCGAACCCCATCTCGGCCATACGTACACAATGGTCGTGGCGGATACGTTGGCGCGCTTTGAGCGCGCGCGCGGAGCACATACCTTCTTGGTCACTGGCACCGACGAGCATGGTGACAAGATTGCCGCGATGGCCGCGGCTGAGGGTGAACACCCCAAAGATTATGCCGACCGGATGAGTCCCCTTTTTCAGCGAACTTGGCGGGAGTGCGGTTTCATCGTGGACAGTTTTGTCCGCACCACCGACCCGCGCCACGAGCAGCTTGTGCAACAGTGCCTGCAAGCCGTGTACGACCGAGGCGACATTTACTTCAGCCGATACGCAGGCTTGTACTGCACCGGCTGCGAGCGGTTTTTAACGGAAAAGGAACTCGTCGGGGGGAACTGCCCGGACCACCAGCGCCCTCCCGAACGCATCGAGGAGGAAAACTACTTCTTCCGCATGACCCGCTACCTGCCTGCGGTCCAGCAACATTTCGAATCCAACCCTCAGGCGATTTTCCCGGAGCATTACCGCAATGAAGTCCTGGCCATGCTGCGCAGCGGCGGCATCGGCGACCTGTGCATCTCTAGGCCCAAAAGTCGCCTCGAATGGGGGATCGAACTCCCATTCGATCGCAACTACGTGTGCTACGTCTGGTTCGATGCACTGATCAGTTACCTGAGCGGACTCAAAATGCACGGCGAGGAAACCTTCGTCACCTTCTGGCCGGCGGCACACCACGTAATGGCGAAGGACATCCTGAAACCACATGCCATCTTCTGGCCTTCGATGCTCCTCGCCCTCGGATTGCCGCTATTTCGACGGCTCTTGATTCATGGATACTGGGTGCGGGGGCAAGCCAAGATGTCCAAGAGCCTCGGCAACGTCATTCGCCCGCTGGAAATCAAGCAGCAGTTCGGCATGGATACCTTGCGCTACTTCCTTTTGCGCGAAATGGCATTCGGCCAAGATGCGACTTTTACCGAAGATGCCTTCGTCAATCGCACCAATGCCGAACTGGCCAACGGGCTAGGCAACCTCGTCAGCCGCGTTCTCTCCATGCAGCACCGATACTTTGGCGGCGAGGTGCAGCCGCTCGACCCGGACACAGACGCGGATCGCGAGCTCCGCGCTGCCTTCGCACAAGCTTTCATCGAGGTGCCGGAGAGGACCGAGGAACTCGCCTTTCACCGCGCGCTGGAAGCACTGTGGAAAGCGTTGGATCAAGCGAACAAATACGTCGTGGATACGCAACCGTTTGCCCTTGCCCGCAAGGCCGAGGGACGCGCCCGCGTCGGCGGCATTTTGCATCGCTTGCTCGATTGTCTGCACACCGCCGCGACGTTGCTCACGTGGTTTTTGCCGGAAACGAGTCGCAAGATGTTTTCCTTACTGAACTTACCTGCGCCGGAGCATCTGCCGGCGGATTTAGCCTGGGGCGAACACTTCCCTCCGGGACACAAGGTCGGACCGCCCGAGGTATTGTTCCCGCGAATCGACTTGCGCGCCTCGGCTGCCGAAAACAACTCTCGGTCGTGATTGCTTCCTTGGTAGACTGGGGTGGCATGCATGCAACTGCTGCGGACGCACGAACGGCCTGAACTGCCTCCCGGAGTGTTTGCCATCGATTCTCATTGCCACCTGCACGACCCTGCTTTCGATGCAGATCGCGAGGATGTTTGGCATCGGGCCGTTACTGCGGGGGTTCGGGCCCTTGTGGAGATTGGCGCTTCGGGAGGACTCGACGGATGCCGCCAGGCTTGCGCCCTCGCCGAGCGCTACCCCGGGATCTTTCCGACAGTCGGAATCCACCCCCACGACGCGAAGGAGGTCACCCCCGAAGTTCTTGCTGCTTTGAGCGAGTTTGCCGACCATCCGGCCGTGGTGGCCGTCGGCGAAATTGGCTTGGATTATCACTACGACAACTCGCCTAGCGAGCAGCAACAATCCGTGTTCCGTGACTGCATCGCGATCGCCCGCGGCAAGGGCCTCCCCATTACGGTTCACCTTCGCGAGGCAGAGGCAGATCTCATCGAGATTTTACGTAGCGAGCGCGCCCACGAAATCGGCGGTGTCATCCACTGTTTCTCCGGCAATTGGGACACGGCAAAACGGCTCCTCGACCTCGGCTTTTTTCTTTCGTTCAGCGGCATCGTCACTTTCAAGCGGGCCGATGCAATCCGCGAAGCGGCCCGGCGCGTGCCGAGCGACCGCTTGTTAATCGAAACCGATGCTCCCTACCTCGCCCCGGTGCCCAAACGGGGGCATCGAAACGAACCGGCCTTCGTTCTCTACACCGCCGCGTGTCTCGCCGAGTTGCGGCACGCTCCCGTAGAAGAGCTGGTCCAGAATGCCACGGTCAACACACTCCGCGCCTTTCCGCGACTCCAAACCGCTTGGGCCTCGTTGTTAGAGGGCACGACCACCACAGCATAACCCTTAAAACCCGGCACGGGTGCGCCAATACGAAGCCAAACAACCTTCCAGGTTCCCCGCCAAACTGGGTTCGCTGTTCGTGATGAAAAAACGGTTGTGCGCCACGAAAATCTCTCCTGCCAGGCGGCGGAACGAACCAAGGGCCGGCAGCTCGGCTCTGGCTGCTTCCGTAATCGCAGGCACGAGCTTGTCCAACATGCGTAACTGCGTATCGTTCAAAAAAATCGCCACATCGGGGGCCAACGCTGCGACACGGCGCACAAAGGCCTGAACTTGGCCGGCTTCGATGTTGCGCGGAGCCACCGATTTGACCTCGACATAAACGAGCACGCCGTCCGCCACAGCCACCACGTCGTAATCTCCCCCGGCCACCATTTTGAGCGGGCGCAGGTTCCAAGCGGTCTGCATCCCAAACTCCCGGCGCAAGACTTCCGCCACATACCACTCCAACGTCGGCCCGAACGAGCGCACGGAGTTGGCGGACAACTGCACCTTGCCCTTGCCCACGCACGCCAAGCCCATCTCTTCGAGTACGCCAACAAATCTTTTGACTGTCGCCAGCGAGCAGTAATGCGTGAGCTCCTCGTACCGCGCTCCGCTTCGCAACCGAATCAGGTCGCGCAGGAACAGTCGGAACGAGTAATGCCCCAGCAAATCGTAGAGGGTCTTTTGCTCTCGGGCCGTCGCCGGCAACAACGCACCCTGGCGGCTGCCCATCTGGCATTGCACACCGCGCCGCCGCAAAGCATAGAGTACGGCCTGTTCCGGCTTCTCCTCTTGTCGCATTGGAACAACCGATTCCCGTCGACCAGCTCCACCGCCTTCTTGCCGAACTCGTAGGGCCAGAACAACGCCGCCCCCGCTGCATGTTCCGCAGCCTCGGATGCTCGGTTTACGGGCCATCCCCGGTGACGAGCCGCCTCTCCTACGGCGCGTGTCTCGGTTATACTGGCTTTGTGTCTCGCACCGAAACCGATTCCAACACGGCCCCGCCTCTACTGCCTGCGTGGGCGGAAAAGCTCGCCGCCGTCCCTGCGCGGCCAGGTGTGTACCTTCTCAAGGACAGTAGCGGCAAAGTCATTTACGTGGGCAAGGCCAAAAACTTGCGCAGTCGGCTGCGGCAATACGTGCGCGGGGATGACGAGCGGTCGCAAATTCAGTTTCTTCTTCGCAAGATCGCGGATGTCGAGACCCTGGTGACCGCGAACGACAAGGAAGCGTTGATCCTCGAGAACAACCTGATCAAGCAATACAAACCAAGGTACAACATTCGTCTCAAAGACGACAAATCGTACGTGAGTGTGAAAGTCACCGTTCAAGACCCGTGGCCCCGGATCTTGGTCACCCGCCGCATTGTCAGCGACGGGAGCCGGTATTTTGGCCCGTACGATTCCGCAGCGAGCGTGCGCGAAACCATCGACACCATCCGCAAGGTCATCCCCTTGCGCACCTGCCCGGACGCGGTCTTCCGGAATCGCTCGCGTCCATGTCTGGAATATCAGATCAAGCGCTGCCTCGGACCGTGCTGCCTTCCCGTCGATCGGGCGCAATACGAGCAGCATTTGCGCGAGGCGATCCTGCTGCTCGAAGGCAAAAGCCAGCAACTTGTGCAACAACTGAGCGCCGCAATGGAGCAGGCCGCGGAGGAGCTTCGCTTCGAAGACGCTGCGCGACTGCGCGACCGCATTCGTGCCATCGAGCGCACCCAGGAACGCCAGCAAGTATTCGCCCATCATCGGGGCGACACCGACGTTTGGGGGCTGTACCGCGAAGGAGGCTTCTTGGAAGTCGAGATTCTCTTCTTGCGGCAAGGCAAACTCACAAGCCACCAGCGCTATAGCCTCGGGGACATCGAGTTCTCCGACGAAGAAATCCTCTCCATGCTGCTGCAGCAGTTCTACCAAGGCGAACGGTACATTCCCGATGAGATTTTGGTGCCTACGGCCCTGGAGGACCAGGAAACGTTGGAAGAGTGGTTGTCCGAACGCAAGCGGCAGCGTGTAACGATCCACTGCCCGCAGCGCGGTGAGAAATCCCGGCTCATTGCCATGGCCCGAGAAAATGCCGTGCAAGCGTTTCGACAGCGGCAAGACGCATCGGAACAACGCCAACGAATGTGCGCAGAATTGCAGCGCGCCTTGCGGCTGCGGCGTTTCCCCCACCGGGTGGAGTGCTTCGACATTTCCAACTTTCAGGGCAGCATGGCGGTCGGCTCGCAAGTGACGTTTCTCGACGGTGCCCCGGACAAGAACGAGTACCGCCGCTACCGCATCAAAACCGTGCAGCAACCGGACGACTTTGCCATGATGGCGGAGGTTCTCCAACGGCGCTTGGCCCGAGCCCGCGAGGAAGGCGTATACCCGGACTTGATCGTCCTGGATGGTGGCAAGGGCCAACTGAATGTTGCCGTGAATTTACTGCACTCGCTCGGTCTGAACGAACTGGAGGTCGTCGCTTTAGCCAAAGATCGAGTAGAACGTGCTCCCCGTGAGGCCGAAATCCGGCACAGCGAAGAGCGAGTGTTCGTTCCTGGGCGCAAGAATCCCATCGTGCTGCGGCGCAACAGCAACGCATTGTTCTTGCTGCAACAGTTGCGCGACGAGGCCCATCGCTTTGCTGTCCTGTACCACCGCAAGCTGCGCACCCGAGAGCGGCTGCGTTCAGCCCTGGATGCGATACCGGGCGTCGGAGCGGTTCGCCGGCGCAAGCTGTTGCGCCACTTCGGTAGCGTACGCCGGCTACGGGAAGCCACCATCGAAGACCTCACGGCTGTTCCTGGAATTTCCCGCGCTCTGGCACAGCAAATCCTCGCCGCTTTGTCGCAACAGTTCGGCGCTTCGACCTCCGAGCAGCCATCATCAACGAGCGCCACAGTTTTGCCGAGCGAGGAGTCGGCGATGCGCGACACCTCCGCCGCATGCCATGATGAGCCGGGTGACCCTGTCACCTGAACTCCAACAGGACCGGACCGTTCTGCACCCCGCCCGGGAGCGCAGCGATCTCCTCCATCGGAGCCGACGCCCGGTCTGCCGGCTCGCCTGTCTCACCGCCACCGTACACCCGGCGCAGTAAACAACATCGAAACGATTCGCCGGCTAAAGTTGCGACCAAAAGCTCCGAGCCAAAATGCATCGGGCCAACGACCTGCCTCTTCTCGAGGAGTTCGTTGGCCCGAACACGGAGCCGATCGGACGGTGCTCGAACCCGCCGCAAACTCCGGGCGACCAGGCTACGGATTCACCGTTCCGCCGCAGCCCGCACGGCAAGTTTGCTCCGCGGTTTTGCAAGCCAGCAAGTCGGAACGGAGTTGCGTGGAACAGGGCGTCAAGCATGCGCGCACGGCCGCAAGTGCCGCCTGACAATCCGCCGAGCTCGGATTGGAGCTACAGACCTGACGCGCCGCCGCAATCTCATCGCTACAACCCTGGACGCACGTCACACTGGTTTGCTGTGCCGCCGCTTGGCACTGGGCACTCGTCAATCGGCACTGCGCCTTGCACACAGGGTCTACAGGAGTCGGTCCGACACAAGGCGTCGGCACGATCGTAGGACACCCCGCCTTACAAGCATCTTCTGCCGCACGGCAGTCCGCCAGCGCTGCACGATATGCAGAAGTGCACGGCTGAGCGCACTGGATATAGGCCTGCCACGCGTCCATGCACTCTTGCGTTCTCCCACCGGCGCACGCCGACTGTGCGGCTGCCAAAGCATCTGCACAGTTGGCGCCCAAACAACTTTGCAACGCGGTGCGCGCTTGCGCCTTGCAGGATCGTTCGGCGCTATCACACTGGGCTTTACAGACCGGGTCGATCACCGGGCGCACGGTGCATGAGTTCCCAGGCATCCAACCGCCTCCATGGTGGTCATGGTCATCGTGCCCTCCCATTTTCGGCGGCTTGCCACCTCGATCGTCCCGCCCATGAGCCCATCCCGGCGAAACCCCGCTCACCGAGAACGCCCCCACCAAGGCCAAAACCATCCACGCTGTCTTCGACTTCATCTCGTCAATACCTCCCTCGATTTTGCTTTCGTCTGGCTGCTTGGCCAAGCCGTTCGTCATCCGGGCAACATTACGCGTGACCTTCCAACCTCGCGATATATGCTTGACGCCAAATGTATGAAATTTATTGCACCCCTGCGCGGGGAGCTGACCTCCTCTTGCTGCTGATTGCGGGTTCGGCAAAGTGGCCATCACCTCGAACATTGCATGGCCGGGGAAAGGAAAAGTCAATGCAGAAGTTGCTGATACGCGGCGGAAGGGTGTTGTCGCGGCATGGTTGGCGAGAAAGCACGGACGTCCGCATCGAGGCTGGATTGATCGACCGTGTGGATCGCGACCTGGCCGCTCCGGGCGGGGCCATCATCGACGCCCAAGGCTTGCTGGTGGTGCCTGGTTTCGTGGACCTTCACATTCATGGGGCTTTTGGCCAATTCTGTGAAAGCGGCAAACCGGAAGCGCTGCACGAGCTCTCGACGCGTTTGCCGGAGTTCGGCGTCACCGGCTTCCTCGCCACCGTCGCCACATTGCCCCGGCGGGCCCTGCAAACTGCCGTGGAAGCCATTGCTTTTGCCGCAGGCGGTGAGGTTGGCGCGCGGATTTTGGGCATCCACTTGGAAGGGCCTTACCTCAATCGCCATTGTGCCGGAGCCCAAAACCGGCGATGGATGCGCACCCCCGATCTAAACGAGCTCGACGATTTGCAGGGGCGCAGCAGCGGACTCATCAAGATGATCACGGTTGCCCCAGAACTTCCCGGCGCAATCCCGCTCATCGCAGCGGCAGCGGAACGGAGCGTGATCGTCGCCTTGGGCCACAGCGAGGCTAGCGAAGAGCTGGCCTTGGTAGCCATGGACGCTGGGGCCAAGCACGTAACCCACTTGTACAACGCCATGGGGCCGTTCCATCACCGCGAACCTGGCCTCATCGGCGTCGCTCTCAGCGAACCCGGACTCACGGTCGACCTCATTGCCGACGGCCATCACGTTCGGCCACGAGCCATCGAAATCGCCTGGCGCGCGCGCAGTGGGAGGGGCATGGTACTCGTCAGCGATGCGATCGCTGCCGGGCTGCCAGACGGCGAATACGAATTCCTCGGCACAAAGTGTTCCGTACAAGATGGAAGCGTGCGCTTGGCGGGACGCGCGACCCTGGCGGGAAGTTGCCTTTCCCTGGATCGGGCAGTCCGCAACGTCTGCGAGTGGCTACCTTCGATCCCACCGGCGTCGGTCATCGAGGCCGCAAGCACCACTCCCTGCCGCGTACTCGGCCTCGACAACGAATACGGGTATATCGAGCCCGGTTACCACGCCGACTTGGTGCTCTTGGACCACGATTATCGCGTGCGATACACAATCGTTGGCGGACGTGTCGTGTACCGCTGCGCAGATGCCTGAACAACTCCGGAGATCCTGCTTGGAAAAATCTGACTGCGAGCTCTGCAAGCTGGTGCCCACCACGCGGTGGTACGAAGAATACGAAGGCGCTCCCCGCTTCGTGATTCTCGACTGCGATTCGTGCGACGTCCCCATGGCGGTGCTGCGGGAACATCGCGCTCGCGTCGAAACTTGGGAGCGGGAAGTCATCGAAAGGCGCCTCGGCGCCGTCGCCGAGCGCGTCTTTCCCCAGGGTTGGTTCTTCGATGACCACATGCGCCAGATTCCCGACCATTACCACATGCATGCACGTCCGCTGCCTGGGACATTCGGGCCCACGACCCGACCCCGTCGCTAGTGCGGTTTGACGCCGTTCCCACGACGGGCGCCATTTAATTCCCAAAACTTGCCGCACTGCAGTCGCCTCGATACCCTGAGTCGAATGGCAATGACCAGTTCCGTAACAGGCGCGGAAGAAAGTCCGGTCGTGTTCGATCACGTAACGATGCGCTTCGGTGCGAGACCGGTGCTCGTGGACTTTTCTTGCAACTTTCCTGGCGGAAAAATCTCGGTGGTGCTGGGCGGCAGCGGCGCTGGGAAAACCACGATCCTGCGCTTGATCGGCGGGCTGATCCAACCACAATCCGGACGCATTTACGTAGCCGGTGTCAACGTGGTGGGCATGTCGGAGCGGCAACTCTATGAGGTACGCCGGAAGCTCGGCATGATGTTCCAAGGTGGGGCTCTATTGAACTCCCTCACGGTGTACGAAAACCTGGCCTTTCCCCTGCGCGAGCACACCCGCCTCAGTGAAGCACAAATCGCCGAGCGGGTTCATTCCACACTTGCTGCCGTAGGGCTTCGCGACGTCGATCATCTCCTCCCCGGCGAACTTTCCGGAGGCATGGTCAAACGGGTGGCTTTGGCCCGCGCCATTTTGCGGGATCCGGAGATTCTCCTGTGCGACGAACCGTTTTCCGGACTGGATCCAATTTCCGTCAAGCGCATCGAAGCCTTGCTGCGCCGGATCAACCAAGAACGAAAGATCACGATGATTGTGTCTTCCCATCACATTCCGTCCACGATGCGCATGGCGCATCACGTGGTCCTTCTTTGGGACCACAAGGCAGTGCAAGGCACGCCGCAAGACCTCGCATCGAGCCCCGATCCTCAAATTGCCGATTTCTTCAACGAAGAAGTCCGCGAAGAGGGCGTACGGGAGCCGCTACACACGCCTGTTCAACGATGGTAACGGACGATGCTCCGGCTGATCGAAGACATCGGCTTTGCCGCAGTGCGATTTGTCGCCGAGCTCGGGCGCATCGCCTGGTTTAGTATCGATGTCGCCCGGGCGGTCGTCACCCCGCCACCACGAATCGGGGCCTTCATTGCCGAGCTGTTCAACATTGGCGTGCTTTCCCTGCTCATTATTTGCGTCAGCGGAGGTGCTGTCGGAATGGTTTTGGGCCTGCAAGGCTACAACACTTTGGTTCGATTTGGCGCGGAAGAGTCCCTAGGGGCGGTGGTGGGACTCAGCTTGATTCGGGAACTCGGACCAGTGCTCACGGCCCTGCTGACGACGGGTCGCGCGGGCTCGGCGACCACCGCAGAAATTGGCACCATGGTCGCCACCGAACAGCTCGATGGCCTGCGCATGCTCGCCATCGACCCGATTCACCTGGTGGTAGCGCCGAAAACCCTGGCCATGATTGTCGCCATGCCGCTGCTCTCTGCGCTGTTCGTCGTCTGCGGCTTGGCCGGCGGTTACTTCGTCGGCGTCGCTCTCATGGGAGTGGATGCGGGCAATTACATGTCGAGCCTGCAAAGCGCGGTAGACTTTCGCGACGACGTCCTCGGCAGCGTGCTCAAAGCATTCGTGTTCGGCATTCTGATCGGGCTGATCTCTACCTTTCGGGGTTACACCTGCCATCCGAGTTCTGCCGGGGTCAGCGCGGCTACGACCTCGACCGTGGTCGTGGGCTCGGTCTCCGTACTGCTGTTCGACTACATGATCACTGCATTGTGGGGGGTGTAAAGGGCTGCCATGAACCGTTCACCGCAGCGCGATCTCATTGTCGGCTTGTTCGTCCTTGCGGGCCTTGCCGCCCTGGCCTACCTGTCGATGACGGTGGGTGGACTGACGTTTCGCAATACCGGAGGGCTCACGATTTATGCCTCCTTCGACGAAATCGGCGGCTTGAAACCCAGGGCACCGGTGGTCATTGCCGGCGTCAAAGTCGGACAAGTCGTGGACATTGTCCTGGATAGCGACTACCGCGCCCGTGTGCGTATGGATTTGCGGCACGACCTCAAACTACCGGTGGATACCACCGCGTCCATCGTCACCGCGGGCTTGTTGGGAGACCAATACATTGCTTTGCAGGTCGGCGGCGAAGACCGTTACCTCACCAATGGGGGCACGATCACGATGACGGAGTCGGCAATCAGCCTCGAACGTTTAATCGGTAAGTTCATTTACTCCGTCGATCGAGGCGGCAGCGAGAAGTCGAGCGGAGGCGGTACGCATGAGTAGTGCCGGCCTCCACCGAGTTTGCTTTTTGTGGTTCTTGCTATGGGGCATCTCCTTCCCGCAGTTCGCTGCCGGCGAGGATTACGACCCCTGGCAGGGTTTCAATCGCGCGGTGTTTGCGTTCAACGACACGCTGGATACGTACGTTTTAGAGCCGGTCGCAAAAGTTTGGGATCGGGTGATCCCCGAGCGCGTGGAACAGTCGATCGCCAATGTGTTTCAAAACGCGTACACGCCGATCGTGGCGCTCAACAATCTCCTGCAAGCCAAGCCCCATGCAATGGCTGTGGACGTCGCTCGCTTCATGACCAACTCTACCTTTGGTGTCGTCGGGCTCTTCGACGTTGCCAGCGCCTGGGGGCTCGAAAAGCACGACGAAGATTTTGGCCAAACTCTCGCTGTGTGGGGCGTGCCGGCTGGACCGTACTTGGTCTTGCCGTTCATCGGCCCATCTTCGCCCCGCGACGCGGTCGGATACGCGGTGGACTCGATCGCCACCGTGTACTGGTTTTTCGCGGATATTCGATTCACCATTGGCCCGCAAACGGTGCAAGTCGTAAACACCCGTGCCCAAGCGCTCGACACAGTCCGCGAACTCAAAGCGGCGTCGGTGGATTACTATGCGGCGGTCCGCAACGCATACCTCCAGCGTCGGAACGCCCAAATTGAAGACCGACGCGAGTCGACTACCGTGAGCGAAGAGCTGTACCGCATCGAGGAGGAGTAATCATGCTCGCTCGGAATCACCGTGGCACGCTCGGCACATTACTGCGGAACTCCCTGGCTGCGTTCGTATCGTGTCTTGTCGCGGCCTCGCACACCCTTGCCGCAGAGACCCCCCGCGAGGTGATCGAGAAAACCGCGGATTCCGTACTGGCCGTACTGCGGGATCCCTCTTTGAGCAGTGAAGAAAAGCGCCGCCGCATCGAGGACATTGCCTCGTCCCGATTCGACTTCGACACCGTCTCCAAGCTCGTCCTGGCCCGCAACTGGAAGCGCTTGTCTCCCGAACAGCAAGCGCGATTTGTGAAGGAATTCCGCCAACACCTGTCGGTCACCTACGGGCGCAATGTCGACCGCTACAACAACGAGCGCGCCGAGGTCACAGGCGAGCGCCAGGAGGCGGACGGTGATTGGACGGTCAAAACCCGCATCATCCGCCCGGATGGGGGCGAGCCGATTCTCGTAGACTATCGCCTGCGCAAGTTCGGCGACCAGTGGAAGGTCATTGACGTTATCGTAGAAGGGACAAGTCTCGTGGCCAACTTCCGCTCCCAGTTCCAGGAAATCGTCAGCCGTGATGGTCCCGAAAAGCTGCTGCAGCTCCTGGAGGAGAAGAACGCGAAAGGCGAGCCCATTGGCCAGGCCCCGGGCTCCCAAAGCTGACCGCCTCCCCGGTGCAGGAGACCGGATATCCGGCTGTCTCACTCCCCCGCCGCCTGCGCGCGGTCGGATTCCTCGTGAGAAAGGAGCCGGCGCAAGTAACGAGCCGTATGGGACTGTTCCACGCCCAACACATCCGCAACAGTGCCCATCGCGACAACCTGCCCGCCGTACTCTCCCCCTCCGGGCCCTAAGTCGATGATCCAGTCCGCTTCTTTCACGATGTCCAAGTTGTGCTCGATCGTCACTACTGTGTGGCCACGGTCCACCAAGCGGTGCAACAGTTCGATGAGCCGCTCGATGTCGGCGAAATGCAAACCCGTGGTCGGCTCGTCCAGCACATAAAGGGTGCGCGCTCGTGCAGGCTTGGCCAGCTCGTACGCAAGCTTCAAGCGCTGCGCCTCGCCGCCGGACACAGTGTTGCTGGCCTGCCCCAAGGTGAGATAGCCCAGCCCCAGGTCGCGCATGAGGCCTAGAGTCGAGCCCACTCCCGGAACGGCAGAAAAAAAAGCCGCTGCCTCCTCGATCGTCATGGATAAAATATCGGCAATGGTCTTTCCGCGGTAATGCACCGCCAAGGTCTCTTCGTTGTACCGTTGGCCACCGCAGGCATCGCAGGTCACAAACACATCGGGCAAAAACGACATTTGCATTTTGATCCGCCCCTGCCCGGCGCACTGCTCGCAGCGCCCACCCGCTACGTTGAAACTAAAGCGGCTCGCCGTGTAGCCCCGCACCCGCGCATCTGGCGTGCCCGCAAACAGCTTGCGGATCGCGTCGAACACTCCGACATACGACGCGGGAATCGAACGCGGGGTGCGTCCGATGGGCGTCTGATCCACCTCGACGACCCGAGCGATCCCTTCGCCTTCGCAAATCAACTCGCGGAACTTCCCAGGGGGTTGCGCAACCAACCCGAGCTGGCGGCGCAAGCCGCGGTAGAGAATGTCGCGCACGAGCGTAGACTTGCCCGAACCCGACACGCCCGTGACACATGTCCATGCCCCCTGCGGAAACTCTACGTCGATGTTGCGCAAATTGTGCTCCGCCGCTCCGCGGACGACGATCCTCGGTAGCCCCGCTACATCACGTACCGGCCCCAAACGCCGCCGCACGGCTCCCAAGAATTTACCCGTCAGCGACCGCGGCATGTGCCGCAATTCCGACGGCGGCGCCACAGCTACTACATCACCGCCGTGGCTCCCGGCTCCGGGCCCTAAGTCTACGACCAAGTCCGCTGCTTCAATGGTCGCTTCGTCGTGCTCCACGACGATGACTGTATTGCCGCGATCGCGCAGTTGCCGCAAAGCGCTCAGCAAACGGTCATTGTCCACCGGGTGTAACCCGATGGTGGGCTCGTCGAGGATGTAACAGACCCCGCGCAAGTTCGAGCCCAGTTGGGCTGCCAGCCGTATGCGCTGGGCCTCGCCCCCCGACAACGTGTCCGCGCTGCGGTCGAGTGTGAGATAGCCGAGGCCAACAGCTTCGAGGAATTCGAGGCGAGGGGAAATTTCTTTGAGGGCAGCTTCGACAATCGCCCGCTCTCGATCGCTCCGGCCGCTCACGCCCTGCAGCGCTTGGCGTGCCGCGAGTACCGACAACGCGGTCAACTCCCAGATGGCCCAACCGCGCCAACGCACGCTGCGTGCGCGCTCGTGAAGGCGACTACCGCCGCACTCCGGGCACGGCCGCTCGCGCACCAGACCGGCCCATGACGGATCTTCCTCGCCTGCGTTGGCCCAGTACGCGGAAAGCAACCCGAGCAAACTATCTGCACGCTCTGCAACGATTTCCCGCCATTGGCTGCTGGTCAACCGCTGGACTGGAGTTTTCCATAGATCCGCATGACTGCGGCCCCACCGGCGCACCACTGGCCACAATTCTCCCTCCGGATCGAGCAGCGTTTTCAGCGCATCTCCCAGCGGCCGTTCTCGTGGCAGTGTCTCTTCGAGGTCCAAACCCAAGACCACCCCGGCACCGCGGCAGTGAGAGCAAGCCCCCCGCACGCTATTGAAGGAAAACATTCGCGGGTCCAGCGGCTCGTAACCGCGCCCGCAATCGCTGCAATACAAGTGTTCGCTGAGCACGTGATCGTGCCCGTCTTGAACCACAATCAGCGTGCCCCCTCCCAGGCGGAGGGCTCGTTCCACCGCCTCGTGCACTTGGCTCGACCGCGCGCCGCTCAGCTCGGCAACCACCAAGTCAATGTCGTGTTCCTTGAACCGTGCCAGGGGGCGTACTTGTCGTACGTCGAGCCAACGGCCATCCACTCGAAACCGCTTGATGCCTGCTCGCTGGGCCTTGGCAAACAAGGCGAGGTACGAACCCTTGCGCCCCCGCACTACCGGCGCCAACAGCACAATCGGCCCGTGCGCCATCCAACGTTTCACACGCGTCTCGATTTGCGAACGGCTCAGGGTGGACAGCGGCTGGTTGCAGTGCACGCAATGCTGCACACCGACTTTGGCAAACAGCAACCGGAGGTAGTGATAGATCTCCGTCATGGTGGCCACGGTGGACCATCGGCCGCCACGGCTCAAGCGCTGTTCGATCGCCACTGTCGGCGGGATGCCCGTCACCAGGTCTACGTTCGGCCGCGGCAACACTCCCACAAACTGCCGGGCATAAGCAGACAAGCTGTCGATGTACCGGTGCTGGCCTTCCGCATACAGGATGTCGAATGCCAGTGTGGACTTTCCCGAACCACTCAAGCCGGTCACTACGATCCAACGGTCCCGCGGCAGCTCCAGATGGATGTTTTTCAAGTTGTGCTCACGCGCCCCAACGACTGAAATGTATCCGGCGCGTTGTTTTGCGGTTGCCGCCCGGCTCTGCACCGGATAGGCGGCTGCTGCCTCCGCCGTGGCCACTGGTGCACCTCGCAATGCCTGGGCCAAAAACGGTGCCGTGGGTGATCCCTCGCTTCGCGCCACCTCCTCCGGCGGGCCCTCGGCCATGAGGTAACCACCGGCCTCGCCGCCTTCGGGTCCGAGGTCGATGACCCAGTCGGCACATTTCACCACTTCCATGTTGTGCTCGACAACGAGCAGGGAGTGACCGGCATCCACCAAACCCTGGAGGGCCTGTAAAAGGCGTTCCACGTCGCCGAAGTGCAGTCCGATGGTCGGCTCGTCCAAGATGTACAGGGTGTGCGGTGCGCTGCGCTCGTTCAAGGCTGCCGCCAGCTTCAGTCGCTGCGCCTCTCCCCCAGAGAGCGTGTTGAGCGGCTGCCCGAGGGGCAGGTAATCCAGTCCGACGTCGAACAACGGCTGGAGGCGCATTTGCACCGCCGGCTCTTCTGCGAAAAACTCCAGTGCTTCCTTGGCACTGAGCTGCAGTACGTCGTGAATGTTCTTCCCGCGATACTCGACCTCGAGTACTTCGGGGACAAAGCGCTTGCCGCCGCACTCGCTGCACGGAACGTACACGTCCGACAAAAACTGCATTTCCACCTTCTCGAACCCCTCGCCGCTGCAGGTGCGACAGCATCCACTGCCAGCGTTGAACGAAAAGGTTCTGGGGTCGTAGCCGCGAAGCTGCGCCAAGGGGGTGTTGGCGAATACCCGCCGAATACCTTCGAACGCACCCACGTACGAAGCCACCACGGCCCGAGGGGTCGTGCCGACGGGAGACTGGTCCACCAGCACTACCGAACGCACACGCTGCAATCCGTCAATTCCGTCGTGCAGGCCGGGTCGCTCTACCGAGCGGCCCAGATGTCGCGCCAGGGCACGGTAGAGGATATCTTCGACCAATGTGGACTTGCCCGAGCCTGACACCCCGGTGACACACACAAAGCGAGCTAGAGGGATGCGAACCGTGATGTTCTTGAGATTGTGCGCGCGCGCCCCACGCACGGTCAAACAGAGATCCGGCAGAATCTTCCGCCGCTTGGCTGGAACGGGGATGGAACGCCGGCCAGCCAAAAACGCTCCCGTGCTCGAGTGGCGCGACTCGAGGAGTCCCTTCGGCGGTCCGCTGTACACCACACGGCCGCCGTTGCGCCCTGCGCCCGGCCCGAGGTCGATCACGTAGTCGGCCGCACGAATGATTTCCGGATCGTGCTCCACCACGACCACCGTGTTTTCCTTGGCGACCAGGTCGCGCAGAATTTGCACCAGTCGCTGACTATCGCGGGGATGCAACCCGACAGAGGGTTCGTCGAGCACGTACAACGTGTTGACCAGCGAGGACCCTACAGCCGTCGTGAGGTCGACGCGTGCCAACTCTCCCCCAGACAGCGTGCGCGACGGCCGGTCCAACGTGAGGTAACCCAGACCAACGGCGCGCAGGTATCGCAGCCGCTGCTGAATCTCACCCAGGATCAGGCGAGCGACTTCGTCGCGACTTCCGGAAAATTCCAGCGCGCGGAAAAACGCATCCGCCTCGTCCACGCTCATTCGCTGCACATCCACCAGCGTTCGGCCACCCAGGCGGTACCACGTCGCCTCGGGTTTCAAGCGGCCTCCCTGGCAGGAGGGGCACAAGCGATAGCTGCGATAGCGCGACAAAAACACGCGCACGTGCATTTTGTACGTCCGCCCCTCGAGCCACTGGAACCATCCCCGCACACCAAAAAACGTATCGTCGCCCTCGACCACCAAGGCTTTTTGCTCCTCGCTTAGGTCGCGCCACGGGCGATCCATGGGAATGTCTCGGCGCAAACAAAAGGCTTCCAGTTCCCCGCGCTCCCACGCGGTGGACTTCGTCGTCCATGGCTTGATGGCACCTTGGGCAAGCGACAAGCGATCATCGGGAATGACCAAATCCCAATCCACATCGATGACGCGCCCAAACCCCCGGCACTGCTCACAGGCACCCAAAGGGCTGTTGAACGAAAACAAGTTAGCCACCGGCTCGCGAAATCGGCGCCCGCAGCCAGGACATTCCCGTGCGGACGAGTACCGCTCGATGGTGCGCGACCCATCGAGGTACACCACGCACATCCGCCCCTTTCCCCAACGAAACGCTTGTTCGATCGAGTCGGCGGCCCGGGATTTTTCCCTCAGAGGCAGAACCAATCGGTCCACGACCACCAAGAGGGGAGACGAGACGGGCTCCGCGAGCTCTTCCAGAAGACGCACTTCGCCATCCACAAACGCGCGCCGAAAACCCGCGGACTCCAAGCCAGCCAGCGTGTCTGCCCAGGGCAAATCCGGGGCCAAAGGCGTTTCGAATCCAACCAAAACACGCGTGCCATCTGCATGGCCGAGCACCTCCGCCACAACTTCGTCCGCGCTCTTCGCCTCCACCGGCCGGTTGCACTCCGGGCAATAGGGTACCGACAACTTGGCCCACAGCAGCTTGAGGTGGTCGTGCAACTCGGTCATGGTGCCGACCGTCGAACGCGACGTTTTCACGGTATTACCCTGGGCAATGGCGATCGCAGGCAAGATGCCCTCGATGCGATCCACGCGTGGCTTGTCCATCCGGTCTAGGAACTGTCGGGTGTAGGCCGAGAAGGTTTCCACGTAACGCCGCTGGCCTTCGGCGTAGAGCACGTCGAACGCCAGCGTGGATTTACCGGATCCAGACGGCCCGGTGACGACCGTCAGCGCATTGACCGGAACCTCCACATCGATGTGCTGCAGGTTGTTCTGGTGCGCGCCAATGACGCGTATGAAGGCTTTCGACATGGTCTGCAGGAACCCTGTAGAGTCGCACAACTACCCGCGCTTCCGCAACGTTCGCCGCCGGGTCGTTCCTAGCCGTGCTCCGCAATGTCAAAACTGGAGCGACTGCAGTTCGAGGTACTCTTCCAGGCCGTATTTGCCGAGTTCGCGGCCGATTCCCGACTCTTGGAAACCGCCAAACGGGGCCTGCGGGTTGTAACGCCCCCCGTTCACGGCCACTTGGCCTGCACGGATTCTACGCGCCACGCGCTCCGCGCGCTGTGGGTCGCCCGACCATACCGCGGCCGCCAAACCATAGCGGGTGTCGTTGGCAATCCGAATGGCGTCCTCTTCGTCTTCGAACGGCAACACCGCTAATACCGGCCCGAAAATTTCCTCTTGGGCAATGGTCATATTCGGGCGCACGTCCGCGAACACCGTCGGACGCACGAAGTATCCGCGCGTGCAACCGGCGGGAGGCTCCGGGCCTCCAGTCACCAGCCGCGCCCCCTCCTCCACCCCTTTTTCAATCAAGCGCCGCACGCGATCCCGCTGCGCAGCAGACACGAGCGGCCCCAGCTTGGTGCGCTCGTCAAAGGGATCTCCCACGGTAAATCGCTCGGCAGCCGCGCGTGCCAGCTCCACGGCCTCTTCGTACCGGCGGCGAGGGGCGAGCAAGCGGCTGAGTGCATTGCAGCTCTGCCCAGAGTTCAAGAAACACTCGTTCACGCACGATTGGATTGCCCGCGGAAAATCGGCGTCCTCGAAGACCACGCACGGACTTTTGCCGCCGAGTTCCAGGGTCAGCCGCTTGACCCCTCGAGCAGCCAACTCCGCAACCCGCTTGCCGGCGCGGGTGGAACCGGTAAACGACACCAAATGCACCCCCGGGTGCTGCGCCAGCGCCTCGCCCACGACTGGTCCGTACCCCGTAACCAAGTTGAACACTCCTGCGGGCAATCCGATCGCTTCGCACGCCTCGGCCAGTTCGAAAGCGGTGAGAGGTGCGAGCTCGCTCGGCTTAAGCACGACCGTACAGCCGGCAGCCAAAGCAGGAGCGACCTTGCATATCGCTTGATGCAATGGGTAGTTCCACGGGGTAATGGCAGCGACAACGCCAACGGGTTGTCGTACCACGCGCGAGTTTCCCACTTGTTCCTCCCACGGGTAAGTGCGCGCGATCTCGGCATACGAGCGCGTCACCACCGGTGGCAGTCCAGCCTGAATGGCGCGCGATAACTTGATCGGCATGCCAACTTCCGCGGTGATCGAGCGGGCAATCGCTTCGCTCCGCCGCGAGAGCTCTTCGCTCAATGCCGTCAAGAACTGCGCGCGGCGTTCCAGTGGCGTGGCTGCCCACGACGGCCAGGCTCGCGCCGCCGCCTCGACGGCACGCTCCACATCGGGCGCTCCGGCCGCAGGAACCGTGGCCATCACTTCCTCGGTAGTCGCGTGGATGACTGCAATGCAATCTCGCGTGCTGGGCTCGACCCATTGTCCGCCGATGTACAATCGTTCGCGCTCCATGCCCTACTTTCTACACTCCGCACGAGGTCGGACAATACACGGGAAGGCACTCACCAAGTGTAGCGCACGCGGTATCGTGCTTGCGATTGCCCACGCGCGGGAACATCCAACACGAATTCGATCGTGCGCGCATCCAAGCGGGAAAACTTTGGGGCACTCTCGGTAATCTCCCACTGCGCGGCGCGGTACAAAGTCTCCAGCACGCGCACGCGCACCGCCAGGTCCTTCCGGTTGCGCACGGTAACTTCCACCGCTTCTTCCATCCGGCGCTGCTCGTTTTGCAACAAGAAGTCCGTTTGTTTCCGATCGGCACTCACGTCGAAAGCAGTGCCCAGAGGGATCACAACTTTTTCGCCCACAGGAGTCGCAGGTACATCCGCAGCTCCGAGAAAGCGCCAGCCTCTCGCTTGGTCCGCTCGCCGCTCCCCGACACGAACGATTCCGGCCGGCAAGGGCACACCCGGTTTGCCTTCCTCCGCATTGCGGAAACGCAAGAAAACCTCGACGGGCAATGACGGACTGCCACCTGGCTCCCGTTCGGTAACGGCGCTGCCGCGACCCGCGAACCACTCCCCCATGCGATTCCGGCAGATCAATTCTTGTTCGTATGGAATGCCGCCCCAGGTCCCAAGCCCCTCCACGCGCACCACGGAACCGGCCGGCAGAGACACCGCGCGGGGAACTGCATATTCGTAATGTTCCCCGGCGGCCTCGGCTTTGACGCCGCCCTCGGTCTGGGACAATGCGGCCACTTCGCGTTGCGCGAACATGCGCTGGGGTTTCGGCCGTGGTAGCGGGCGATGGACATCACCGGCAATCAAATACAGTCGCGCCTCGTGCCACGACACTTCGGTGCGGTTCTCCACCAAGAAGGCTCCAGCGAGATCCAAAACACCGCGGTTGCTGTCTGCCCCTGGTTGCAGCGTCACGGTGTATTGCGCGTGCCAGTCGAAACCCGCCGTTTCATACCGGGCCATAGCGGGCACTCGGCCGCCCCGCTGCGCCTCGACTTCCCAGATGACACCCATACGCGCAACCGCATCGCCAGATGGAATTTCGACATGCTTCGGATCGGCAAATACATGGATGCCCCCTTGCGCATCGCGCAGGAGCACGCGCGGGCCGCTTGCGAGCAAGGTCCCTTCCCACACCTGGCCTGGGGACGTGTCGGGATGCACGCGCACGTGTTGTCCGACATACTTCGCCAAAGCCAACTGGCTTTCCTCCGTGGCCGGCAGAAACGTTTGCGCGAGCACGCGCACCCCTTCCTCTTCCGGCAGGAGTTGGATGGAGTTGGCGTCCACGGCCCGCGGAAACCCCTCCCACAGCACGCGATTGTAGCCGGGCACCAGATCGAAAACCCGGCGTTCCTCCACTAAGGCAAATCCCCCCTCCGAACTCCCGCCCGCAGAAGAATACACCGTCACTACCGGCGCAGGCACGGTTGCCCCCGAGCCCATCCGCGCGAACAAAAAGGCCAGCAGACAACCGATTCGAAATTTTGCGTTCATCGGGAGACACCTCCGCAATGCACACGAGGTGCGTTCAACGCTCCAAGCGCTGGCGCAGCGCAGCCGGCAGGGGCACAGAAAAGTCGAGTCGCAACGGCGTGATGGCCACGAAGCCGCGCGAAACGACGGACACGTCCCCTTCATCTTCGAGAGGCTCGAGGTAACTAAAGCGATGGCGAAAACAGCCAGCGCCGTCCGGCACGAATAACGGTCCGTAACGCGTGCGGGTCACGCCCGTCACCCGACGCGGCGTTTCCAGGGTCGCTTCCGCAGGCAAGTTCACGGAAAACGCATCCACCGACTTCGGAAAACCGACCTCCCACAGCGTGCGTGCGATATCACTGGCGACTTCCGCCACCCGCACGGCACGCTCGCCGACGGCCGCCTGCCGCGCCTCACCCTTTAAACCAAACGCGTCGTTCGGGATCGCCATGGAAAACGCGACGGCGGGAAGACCTGCGATCCACCCCTCGAAGACGGCACCGATGGTGCCGCTGGAAAGCACGAACGCCGAGCCGAAATTCAGGCCCAGGTTGATCCCCGACACCACCAAATCGGGGCGTGCCCAGCCGAACGAGTGGACGGCCAAGTTCACGCAATCGGCCGGCGAACCTTCCACCACCGCCCACGGCACTCCGTTGCGCTCCCGGAGTTCGGCCGTCACCGGCGCAAATCGCGTAATGGCTTTTCCGATCCAGCTTTTTTCTCGTGCCGGAACGACCACGGCGACTTCCGCCCAGCGGGATAGGCACTGGACAAATGGCAGCAAAGTGGGAGAATCCACGCCGTCATCGTTCGAAAGCAGCACGCGCGGCACGGCACGACCTCAAAGCTCGTCTTCCGCCGGGACCACGAGCTCCATTTCGGTTCGATTTTCGAACCGCGTGTACTCCGGCAGGTAGGTGAGCTTGACAATGTCCGTCGGCCCATTGCGCTGCTTCCCGATGATCACTTCGGCGTCGTGTTCGTTGTCTTTCTTCTTCTCGTACACCCACGGGCGGAACAAGAACAAAATCAGGTCTGCATCTTGTTCGATCGCCCCCGACTCGCGCAAATCGGCCATGATGGGTCTTCGGTCTGCCCGTGACTCCACTTGCCGATTCAATTGGGCCAGAGCCATCACCGGGATGTCGAGTTCCTTGGCCAACGCTTTGAGAGATCGCGAGATGCTGGAGATTTCTTGCTCCCGGTTATCGGTGCGCTCGTGCCCGCGCATCAACTGCAAGTAGTCCACCACCACCAAACCCAGCTTCGCCTCTTGTTCGCGCTTGAGGCGCCGGGCTTTGGCACGCAGCTCCAAAATCGAAAGGCCCGGGGTGTCGTCAATGAAGATCGGCAACCGGCTCAAGCGGTCGGCCGCATGGACAATCTTTTGGAAGTCGCCGGAGGCCAAGTACCCGGTGCGCACGTTGTGACTGTCGACGCCAGCCTCCGAGCACAACATCCGGAGAGCGAGCTGCTGCTTGGACATTTCGAGCGAGAACACCGCCACCCCCACGTTGGCTTGCTGGGCAGCGTTCACGGCAACATTGAGGGCAAAGGCGGTTTTTCCCATGCCGGGGCGGGCAGCGACGATGATCAGGTCCGCCGGCTGCAAACCCGAGGTGAGGCGATCCAAATCCACGAAACCCGTGGGCACGCCGGTAATCAGACCACGGCGCTCGTACAAACTTTCGATCGTGTGCACCGCCGTCAGCATCAAATCGTTCATCTTGGCGAACTGCGGGCGCACCCGCCGCTCGGAAATCTCGAAAATGCGATGCTCCACTCGATCGAGAAAATCGTCCACCTCGCCCGGTCGTGCTTCGTAGGCACTGGCCGCGAGCTCGGTGGCCGCCTGGATCACCTCGCGCAGAATCGCCTTCTCGCGAACGATGCGCGCGTAATAGGCGAGATTTGCTGCAGTGGGAACCCGCTCGGCTAACTCCACCAAGTAAGCCGTGCCGCCCACTTCTTCGAGGCAACCTTCCGCAGTCAGCTCGTTGGCCAGCGTGACCACATCCACCGGCTCGCCCCGCTGGCTCAATGCCAGCATGGCGCGAAAGATTTTCCGGTGCGCCTCACGGTAGAAATCCTCAGCGCTCAAAAGTTCGACCGCTCGATCGATTGCGCCGGTGTCGAGCAAAATGCCTCCGAGAACAGATTGTTCCGCGTCCAAACTTTGCGGAGGGAGACGGCGCACATCGTCAGCTTCCGTTTTCATGGCTGCCGCCGCATAGCACATTCGGCTCGCCAAAGCATGGAACGGTTCCGGTGCTGCTTGCGCGCCTCCTACCCGGCATGTGGCCTCCCCCGACAATCACCTGGGTGCCCCAAACGATCCGCCCTTGCATTGGGCAGGTTGTGTGACGGGGCGCGCACCGAGAGGCGGGGTGCGGCCATACCTCCGGCTTAAGCCGGCTAGGCCGCTTGCGGCTCCACTACCAGCACGCCCGTACCTTCGAGACCGTCGTGCTTGAGCCGATCGAGCACCTCGTTGGCTGCGCTCAGCGGGAACACTGTGGTGTGCGGCCGAATGGGAATTTGCGCGGCTAAGGCCAGGAGTTCTTCTCCATCGGCGCGGGTGTTGGCGGTCACACTGCGCAAGTTTTTCTCGTAAAATAAATGCTTCTCGTATTGGATTTGCGGTATGTCCGTCAGGTAAATGCCGGCAATGGCCAAGGTTCCACCGCGATCGAGTGCCTCCAGAGCGGGCGGAACCAAATGGCCCACAGGAGCAAACAAAATCGCGGAGTCGAGCGGTGCTGGGGGCCGCTCCGCTGCATCTCCGACCCACACCGCCCCCAGCTTGCGTGCAAGCTCGCGGTGTTTTGGGTCACGCGTCATGACGAAGACCTCGCAGCCCCAATAGCGAGCCACTTGAACGGCGATGTGGGCAGACGACCCGAACCCATACAAACCCAAGCGGCAGCCCGGCCGCGTTTCTGCACGCCGCAAGGCGCGATACCCGATGATTCCGGCACACAGTAGCGGCGTGGCCTCCGCGTCGCCGAGAGCAGGGGGGATGGCGTAGGCGAAGCTTTCCGGAACCACGGTGTACTCCGCATAGCCGCCATCGGCGTGGTAACCGGTGAATTGCGCATTCGGGCACAAGTTTTCGCGACCTTGCGTACAGTAGGCGCAACTGCCGCAGGTTTTGCGCAGCCAAGCAATGCCCACACGGTCGCCCACTCGAAAGCGCGACGCACCTCTACCCAAGGCGGTTACGATCCCGACCACTTGGTGACCCGGCACTACCCTGTCGCGGACCGGGGGCAAATCCCCCTCGACCACGTGCAAGTCGGTCCGGCACACCCCGCAAGCGCGCACCCGCACGAGCAACTCGCCCGCCCCGGGTTCCGGCACGGGCAACTCAACGAGCTCTAGCGGCTTCTCCTCGATGGGCCTTGGCGTCCGTACGACGAGCGCCTTCATACGCGCTATCGAACACGCCCTGGCACGGCAATGCAAGCCGATGGCACCGAACCATCTCTTGCCTTGCCGAAGCCTTTGACCGCCGCGTCAAAGTGCACAGTGTTGCGCCACCCGCGCCGCTCGAGTGGTTTCACAACTCCACCTTTTGCAAGCGCACCTGCGGTGCGAACTCCAGCAAGGGCTTCAAGGTGTGGAGCTTGTACTCCTTCTCGTAACAAATGCGCACAATCCCCGTATTCACCAGCACCTTGAAGCAATGAATGCACGGCGTGTGGGTGATGTAAATCGTGGCGTCGCGGATCGACGTACCGTTCTTGGCAGCTTGTGCGATGGCGTTGATTTCCGCGTGAATGGTCCGGAAGCAATTCTCCTCCACTTCTCCGGTCGGTGTCGTGGAGCGATACACGAGACAACCCACGTCGAGACAGTGGGGCAGGCCGGACGGTGCCCCATTGTAACCCGTGGCAAGAATGTTCTTGTCGCGCACGATGACCGCCCCCACCTTGGCCCGCAGGCACGTCGAGCGCTCCGCTACGGTGCGCGTGATGGTCAAAAAGTACTGATCCCAACTCGGACGAACGGCCGTCATACTCAAGCTTCCTGCAACCCGAGCGCGCGCAACGGCTCTCGCTCGCGCTCCACCGGCACGCTGTCGCGTTGTTCGCTCTGCGGCGAAAACACTGGCGCTATCGGTTTGGGCACGAACAAGGCCACGAACAGCAACACGGTCATGAAAAACCCAAATCGGCGCCACCCGCGGAGCGGAATCCAATCCGTACGAGTCGGCGGGTGGTCGAACCCGAGAAGCACAGGGAACAGGGCCCAGAAATACCAGCCGGGCCAAAAGAACAGGGCGCACGCCAGCACACCGACCCAGGCAAGCCGCGCCCATAAGGCATGGCGGCGCCCCAAGAAAGCGTAAGTTACATGGCCGCCGTCGAGCTGGCCAATGGGAAGCAAGTTCAGAACCGTAACAAAAAACCCGACCCAGCCGGCAAACGCCACCGGACTGAAGTACAGAGCATACCCGTCGGGAATATCCCCATGCACCCAGTGCACGAGCGCTTTTGTCAACAAAGAATCGCCAAGCTCCAGCCCAAGGCCATCCGAAGGCATGGGTTGGATGTGGGATTGCTCGAGGCCAATCAGGAACGCCACCACTGCCGCCACAAAACCGGCCCACGGGCCAGCCGCGCCCACATCGAACAGCGCGGCACGGCTGTGCGGTACCGCTTCCATGCGGATGAACGCCCCGAACGTGCCGATGAAAAACGGCGGCGCCGGCAAAAAGTACGGTAAGCTGGCAGGCACTCGGTGATAGCGGGCGGTGAAGTAATGGCCCAGCTCGTGAATGGTGAGGATGGACATCAACGCAATGGCAAAGGGAATGCCCGCGAGCACTCCCCCGGGGTTTTGCAACAAATCCACGCCCTCGAGAAGCGCGCCGTTGATCGTCACGGTGGCAAACGTCACCAAAAACAACGTCAGGTGCAGCCCGATCTTGTGCGGGTAACGCCGAGCCACAGGCGTAGCCAGCGGCGACGTGTACACGCCTTCGTCCGCGCGCATCATTTCCAGCACGGCGTCGGGATCAACCGCGCGGCGTCTCGGTTCTTGCGGTCGTTGCCACCACCTCATCGCCCACCCCCGCTTCCAGAACGCGCGCCGCACTGCCGTTGCGGACGGCAATTTCCATTAGCCCCCAACTCCCGAACAAGGCTCCTAAAGCTCCCTCGGACAAACTGGCGTAAGTCGGAACGAGTCCCTGAATCCATGCGCCGCGAATCCTAAACCAAAGCCGCTCGGTCGCAAAGGCGCTTAGACTGGCCGCATCGAAATTGGTTATCAGGTTGCCGAAGCGATCTATGTAGAGCACGCGCCCGTAGAGTGCCCCGAAACGCATCGCGGGACGAGGCCATTCGAGCTCGCAGATCTCGCCGACTTCCGGGCCGACATCTTCGAGCCGCACGCCCGCCGCCAAATGACCGGCAACGGACGCGAAGATATCGCGACCGTGAAACGTGTGGGATACTGGGTGGCAAAAGAGATCCGCGTTGGCCAGTTCCCGCACCACCAGCCGTGCTCCTCGCGGGGCAGCCAAAGTGAGCAAGCCGTTGTCGGGCCCTAAAAACAGGTGCGTTGCGGTCGCTACAGCGAGTGCCCGGCGCTGCGAGCCCACACCGGGATCCACCACGGCCACGTGAATCGTTCCCGATGGGAAGAATGGGGCAGCGCTGCGCAAGGCCAGGGCTCCGAGGAACACTTGTTGGGGCGGAATTTCGTGGGTGAGATCGACGATGGCCGCTGCGGGCGCGCGCGACAAAATCACTCCTTTCATGATGCCGACGTAAGGGTCGGCCACGCCGAAATCCGTCAACAAGCTCACCACTCTCTGCGCCATGAACGTCGAGCTTCCCTCCGCTCAGGCACCGGTACGGTAAGCCAGCGCTTGCACGAGGCGCGCCGGATCGCGATTCCACGTGCCGATCCATTTCTCGATCACGCGCTCTGCCGGACAAATCCCCTTGCGCGCATAATCCCGGACTTGCTCCAAGTACATGGCCTCGCTTTCGCCGCCGGGCGGGCGCTGCCGGTCGAGCCCGTACTCGGCAATATCCACGAGCTCGCGGGCCAACTCGCGCAGTTCCAAATTGCGGATCTTGGCACGCAGCGCCTGGCGGTGGGCGTCGTGGTACAGTTGCAATCGTTCTTCCCAGCGCCAGCGTTTGACGAGATCCCAGGCTGCAAGGCGGGCGTCGCCGTCGTAAAAGACGCCTTTGACGAGAGCAGGCACCGCAAGCATGATTTCCGGCGGCTGGCTGTCGACGGAACGAATCTCGATGTAGCGCTTCATGCGCGCCTCGGGAAACAACGTCGTCAGGTGCGAGTTCCAGTCGGCCAAAGTCGCACGCTCGCCTTCGAAGCCTCTTTGCCAAAACTCGCGGAACGTCATGTGAGTCATGTCTATCCATCGGTCGCCCCGCACGATGAAGTACATGGGAACATCGAGGGCGTATTCCACATAGTCGCTGAACCCGGGCGAATCGGCGAACACGAACGGCAAAAGACCACAACGCGCCGGGTCGGTGTCGGTCCATATATGACCGCGGAAACTCAGAAATCCGTTGAGGTCGCCATCGCAGAGCGGGGAGTTGGCAAATATGGCGTTGAGAAGCGGCGCCAGACCATTGCCCAAGCGGAGTTTCTCCATGGCGTCGGCTTCGCTGGAAAAGTCAATATTCACTTGCACCGTCGCCGTCTGCTTCATCATCCGGTGGCCGAGCGAGCCGACTTTTTCCATGTAAGGCGCCATGATGCGGTAGCGCCGTTTCGGCACCCACTCGATCTCCTCCACGCGGCTCACGGGCTGCATGCCCAGGCCCAAGAACACAATGCCAAGCTCTCCCGCGACACTGACGATTTGCCGCACGTGCTCGTGGAATTCCTGGCCGGCCTCGTGGACGTCTCGCCACTGCTCCCCGCTCAGCTCCAATTGCCCCCCGGGTTCGAGCGTAATGGACGCGCGCTTGCCCGCCAGCGCCACCACGCGCCCATCTTCCAACACGGGGCTCCAACCGTAACGATCCGCCATGCGCCGCAAGATTTCCTCGATCCCCCCGGTAAACGGGGCAGCCGCGCCATCTGCAGCACGCACGCCGACTTTCTCGTACTCGGTGCCGATGCGCCAAAGCTCGCGCGGCTTACACGCCGCCTCGAAATAGCGCACCAAGTCGTCGTACGACTCGATCGGAACTTCCTCGGACGCGTTCGCGACGTATTGGGTCATTGCAGCAACGGAACCGCAGCCGCAACTTACCCGCGGCGCTCGCCTTGGCGCAAGCCAAGAGGTCTGGCCGGCAGCGTGGCCGGCCTCTCCGCCGTGCGCCGCGACTCTCGCCGGCGATCGGAAGCGCCCCGTTCGAATGGCCGCGCTGTCCTTAGACCACCCGGACCCGGAAAAAGCGCCGTTTGGCGACTTCCACGAGCAGCAAGTAAACTCCTGCAATGCCGCCCAACACGGCAAAGAAAAGTGGCGGCAAGGGTGTAAACCCCAGCAACGGCGCCAGCGGTGTGAACGGCAACAGCGCCGCAAAACCGACAATGCCGAATGCCGCAACCGCTAATGCTGGATGCGGGCGACTACGAAGCGGGTTGCGACGCGTACGAATGACGAAAATCACCAAGACCTGTGTGGCAATGGACTCCACGAACCAGCCGGTGTGGAAGAAAGTCTCGTCAGCCCGGAACAGCGCCAGGAGCACGTAAAAAGTCAGGAAGTCGAACATCGAACTGATGGGCCCGATAGAAACCATGAAATCGCGGACGAAACGCATGTCCCAGCGCCTGGGCGCGGTCAGATCTTCCGCGTCCACTTCATCGAGGGGGAGAGGAATTTCCGAAAGATCGTACAGCAAATTGTTGAGCAAGATTTGCATCGGCAGCATGGGCAGAAAAGGCAAGAACAGGGTGGCCCCAGCCATGCTGAACATGTTTCCGAAGTTCGAGCTCGTGGCCATCATGATGTACTTCATCACGTTGGCAAATGTCCGCCGGCCCTCGCGAACGCCGGCATGCAGCACGCCAAGATCGCGTTCCAACAACACCAGCGCCGCAGCTTGCTTGGCCACATCCACTGCCGAGTCAACGGAAATTCCGACGTCGGCACTGTGGAGAGACGGCGCATCGTTGATGCCGTCGCCGAGGTACGCCACCACGTGTCCCCGAGCTTTCAGGGCGAGCAGCACTCGATGCTTCTGCATGGGGTCGAGGCGACAAAATACATTGCACTCCTCGGCTCGAGCTTGCAGGGCTTCTTCCGTGAGCTCGGCGATTTCCTTGCCGGTCAGCAATCCGGTGATGGGCACACCCAGCTCCCGGCACAAGTTACGCGTGACGCGCTCGTTGTCTCCCGTCAGAATTTTCACCTGCACGCCAGTGGCGGCCAGGGCTTGTATTGCTTTTGCAGCGGTGGGCTTGGGCGGGTCGAGGAAGGACACAAAACCCGAGAACACGAGTTCCGTCTCGTCTGTGATCCCAGCGTGGTCCCGCGTGGGCTCGACCTCTCGCCAAGCGACAGCCAACACCCGGAGCCCCTCCTCGCTCAACTGATCGAACAAGCCGCCGAAACGCGCGCGGCATTGCTCGTCGAGCGGAAGGATACGACCCTCGACTTCGTACGACACGCACAGTCGCAAGATATCCTCGGGGGCGCCCTTGACGATTAAAACACGGCGGGTTCCCTGTTCCAGCAACACGGAAACCCGCCGCCGCTCGAAATCGAACGGCACTTCGTCGATCTTGCGCCAGCCAGAAGCATCCACTGCGCGGTGTTCCAAAATGGCTTCGTCGAGCGGGCTCTTGATCCCCGTTTCGAAAAAGCTGTTGAGATAGGCGAGTTCCAATACTCTGGGGCTGTCGTTGCCCAGTGGATCTACGTGTCCTTCCAGCCAGATTTGCGCTTCTGTGAGCGTGCCGGTTTTGTCGGTGCACAAAACATCTACAGCGCCCAGGTCCTGCACCGCCGACAAACGCTTCACGATGACCTTTTCTCGCGCCATCCGCAAAGCTCCCTGGGCCAGTGTGACAGAAACAATCATCGGAAGCAGTTCGGGTGTCAGGCCTACGGCCAAAGCGACGGCGAACAGGAACGCTTCGAGCAGCGGCCGTTCGAACAACAGGTTCACCAACAACACGAAGAGCACGAGCGCCACCGTAAAGCGCATGATGAGCAAGCCGAACTGGCGCGTGCCGATCTCGAACGCGGTCGGAGGTGCCGGCCGTTGCAGCGTCCCAGCGATGCGGCCGAGCATCGTCCGGGTGCCCGTTTGCAGCACGAGCATCCGCCCGCTGCCGCTAATCACCGAACTACCGAGAAACACAGCAAAAGGGGTCTCGGGACTCAGCCCCGAGTTTGTTTGGCCGGCGTCCCAAATGGGAGATAGCGCTTGTTTTTCCACTGGGTACGGCTCTCCGGTGAGCCGTGCCTGATGCACGAACACGTCGCGAGCTTCCAGCAAAACGCCGTCTGCCGGGACCAAATCTCCAGCCCCGAGCAACACAATGTCTCCGGGAACAACCAGAGAGACGGGCACTTCCCGAACTTCGCCGTCGCGCACGACATGCGCGGTGAGAGCCACGCGCGCCGCGAGCGCCGCCGCAGCACGCTCGGCACGATACTCCTGAATGAAGTCCAGCGTCACGCTGAGCAAAAGAATGCAGGCGATAATGCCGGCGCCCCCAACGTCGCCCGTCAGCGCCGACACCGTGCTCGCAAACAATAAGACCAGCACCAGGGGGTTGCCAAACCGCGACAGGAACTGCCGCAAAGCACCGCCCCGCCGCGCGGCCCCGAGCTCGTTGCGCCCATACTGTTCGAGCCTCTGTGCTGCCTCCTGGCTGCTCATTCCCGCGGCCAACGTGTTCACAGCGCCGGCGTATAGTACGTTTTGGGCTGTGCAGACGAGTCCGGTCTCGTAGGGGGCAAGCGTAACCCGCGCGCCGCGGTGGACCACCGTGAAGCATCGCAAACCGAACGGCCGTGATGGCAGGCGAGGCGCAGTTTCCGACCGGCGCGTGGCGTGCCTGCGGTCGGTGCCAGGGCCGGTGCGGTATCCCGGTTCGCTGGCCGAGCGTATCGTCGCCTTCGTCCGCCAGCGCGTGCGCTCTCTCGCACCTCTCGCGTCGAGACACGCCGTGCTCGCGCGCGATCGGCGCGTTGCTGCCGGCGTGAGCCCGGCCCGAGTGACGCTCAGCTCGCGAAGGCCAGCTTGAAGTTCCGCTTCGTCAGGCGGTGGCGCGGCTGAAACGCGAGCAGCGGCTCCAGCCCGGTTCCGGCCAGCGCGCGATCCACGGCAGCGCGCTCCGCGCCGCCGAGAGCGCGGTACGCATCCAGCGGCCGCTGCACCATCCACAGGGTGTAGGGGCTGGTGATGCGCTGGACCTCGACGCCGCGCAGGTGGGTGGCGTGGGTGCCGGTGCCGCGCGGGATCTCAGGACTCGCGTCCGCGTGGGAATCGGCCCATGCTTCGAAATCGCGGACATTGTCGAGGAGAAACGGCACCACGTCCTTTCCGATGAGCTCCAGCAACGGCCGAAGCGTGGGTGGCAGCGCGTCGCTGGAAAGCCACTCGCCCGGGGCAGCGGGGTCGGGGTGGTTCATCCGCTCGATCCAGTTGCAAACACGTGGGGCGCGCTCACGCAGCAAACGGCCGGGCACAGCGTCCAGGTAGAGGTGGGCGTAGAGCGGTCCCATCAGCGCGCAGTCCGCGAGCGAGGGGCGGCCGCCGAGCAAGTAAGGCGTGCATTCGAAGTGCGAGGAAAGATGGGCGAGGAGTTCGAGCGTGTGCGCCTCGATATGGGGGATGGTGTCGGGCGTGACACCGACGAAGGGGAGGAAGGACTTGATCCGGCTGGCGAACCTGTCCGCCGCCTCAGGATCGCCGCTGAAGGCGGCGAAGTCCCTCCGCGCCTTGCTCTCGCTCTCCGGAAAACTCCAGCGGTAGTGAAGACCGGGCAAGATCAAGAATTCATCGCAGTACAGCTCCCACAGCAGCGCCACGATCCGCTGCACGGGGGTACATGGGTAGAGAGGCGGATCGGGAAAGCGAGCCTCCATGCGGTCAAGGATTTCACTCGTATCCTGCCAGGTCTCGTCCTCCGGCGTGATCACGATCGGGATGAACGCGAGCCCCGTGCGCGGCAGGATCACCTCGCGGTAGGCGGCAGGCGTCGGCAAAAGCTCGACGAATGGCAGCCGCTTGTAACGGAGGGCGGGCCTCACCTTGGCCGAGAAGTACGAGGGCTCGGCCGCGTAAAAGCGATAGAACTCATGGATTGCGATTTGGGACATGCGCCTTGCTCCGTTTCCCGGCCCGGCCGGCCTACATCTCCCTACTCACTCTACGCCTACCGCGCAAATGCTCTGGGAGCCTGTGAGTGAAAAACTCCGGTCGGGGCCATGGGTCGCGGTAGACCATTCGCGCCCAGCAGCGGTGGGGTGGATGGGAAAGGGCGTTCTCGCCTGCAGTCCGGATCAGCGGTGGCTGTTGCCGGCCGCCAAATCGCCGGGTGGTGACGGCGACGCCGCGGCTGTGCACGTAAAGTGCACGAAAGCTGCCGTCAGGCCAAATCGGGCACGCCACCTGGCAGCAGGGTGCATGAAGGGTCGTGGCGGACTGGTTTCTGCGATTGTTACAAGAGTGCGAGGCGGTTGGTTTGCTGAAACTCCGGCACGTGGCGGCGGCTGGCACCAAGATCGAGGCGAATGCCTCCAACCACCAGGCGATAAGCTACGACCGCGCGGCAACGCGGGCGATGGAGCCGGCGGCGGAAACGGTGCGCTTGCTGGAGCGGGCACGGCGGACTTTGCGCTGGTGCCGGAACTAACGGCTTTGCTCCCGGTCTGCCGCGTTAGTCGGCTTCTGGTGCGCGCTCCGCGAGACATTGGTGGCCGGCAGGTGCCGCGCGCTTATAAGGAGGCCATGGCAGCCGTGGTCTCGCAGGGCAACCGGTGCCCGTTTTGTGTCGAGGCCCACGAGATGTTTTTGCGCGGGCTCGCGGGGGCCGGTATCGCGCGGGCCGTCGAGCTCGGGGATCTAGATCGGCTAGCCGACCCGAAGCTGCAAGCACTTCTCCTCTGGGCCCGCGCCACGCGCTCGCCCGGCGCCGTGCCTCTCCTCCGACCGCCGTTTGGACCCCAAGAGGGCGCGGAGATCATCGGTACTGCGGTTCTCTTCCATTACATCCACCGCGTCGTGTTGACTTTTTTGGACGACTCCCCTTTTCCAAAAGCGCTGCGCCCTGCTCGTGGTGTTCTGCGCCGCCTCGGCGGCGTGTTATCTCCCTGGATCCTACCCGCCACTGCTCCGCCAGGATCTTCGCTCGGGCTCCTTCCGGAACAACCGCTGCCCGCCGACCTCCGCTGGGCCCGCCCTGTGACCACGTTGGCATCTGCCTGGAGTCGGTTCGCGGCAGTTGCGGGCCAAGCGGCCGAGCGGCTGCTGACACCGCAAGCGCGGGCCCGTCTCGAAGATCTTCTCGCCAAATGGCAGGGACAGGATCCGCCCCTCGATAACCTTTGGGTCCGCGCGGCGTGCGAAGGTCTCCCCGAGCGTGCCCGTGCCGAGGCGCAGCTCTGTGTACTCGCCGCTCTGGCACCATACCGGGTCGACGAGACGAGCATTGTCGCCTTCCGCGTGCACCACGAGGGCGATGCTTCGTTGGTGGCCGCCGTTGCCTGGGCGAGCCTTGCCGCGGCAGGACGCATTGGTCAGTGGCTTACCCCGGCGTGGTCTATTGCGGCCGACATGCCCGGCGAGTGAACCGCACTGGCGCTTTGCCCATGGATGCAACCGCGATGAGAACTTGGCTCTTTACCGCCAAGGAAACGTACGCGCGAACTCACCCCGAAAAGCAACTTCGGCCCCGCGCGAAGCACTGCACGGGCGTACCATGGGGAGGCAGTGATTCGAAGGTCCAACGCAAAGCCAAGCAGTGCTCTTGGATGGACGCGTGCAAGGGCACGACGGTGTGCCGACCGTCGTTCTTTCGGCGGGAGAGGCACACGTCGCCCACCACACAAATCAAGCGTCCCCCTGGAACCAGTGCGTCGAAGCAAATCGACCACACTCGGTCGAGTTCCTCGAGGAAAGCTTCGTAATCTGCAATCTCGCCCAGTTGTCCCGGGTAATGCCGGTATCGTTTGAGGGTCCAGTACGGAGGCGAGGTCAGCACGAGATGCACCGAGCCCGGCGCAAGATCTCCTAAGGCGCGGGCATCGCCAAGGTACAGCCGGTGGCGCGTCGGGATCGACTGGACCGCATTCTCTATCAGAGTGACCAGGCGGCGGTTTTTCGCGATTGCCGGAATGGCAGTTTGGGGGTTGTCCAGAGACCGCAACTCCTCCGGAACCCACCGATCCAAATCATTCTCGAATAGCTCCGCAGAGAGCACACGAGGTTGACTCATCCGTGATCATCCCAGCCTCGATCGGGCAAACTCAAACTGCACCATAAACTGCACGAAGGAAATCCCGCGGCATCCAATCCAATTGTGCACTACTCGCCGGCGATACGCTCATCGGCAACCATGCCAAAAACATCGCACGAACGCCGGGGAAACGCACGCCCACAGACGGGAGCCGCCACTGCACACTCTACGACCCGAAAAGTTTTGCCCGCCCGGAGTAGCGCTGTCGCGACAACACGAAAGGCCTCGCCAAAGAGGAACGCAAAAAGGGACCAATATGCTTCGCACCACACCGCCGGCTCGAAATGCCTGGGATGAGTAAGATCCTAGGCGCGCATGGACAGCCTAGCGCCGGCTGACGGCACCATCGCTATGAAAGGCGGAAGACCGACAGCCGCGAGCTCCAACGAAGAGGCGTCGCTACCGTTGCAGCAGTTTTTGCGCGGCCTCGGCAAACGCCTTGGCAGCCTCTTCGTTATCCGGGTCGGTGAGGTTTCCCACGGGCGCCGGGATTTGCACCCCACGCTGACAAGCGGGACGCGCAGCCATGCGGTCCATCCAGCGGCGCAAATGGTCCAATCCCTCGATGTTCACGCCCGACCACTTGTAGGTCCGCACCCAAGCCCAGTTGGCAATGTCCGCAATGGAGTATTCATCGGCCAGGTAATCCCGATCGGCCAAACGCGTGTTCAGCACTTCGAACAACCGCCGGCACTCGTTTTGATAGCGCGCAATCACAGACGGGATCTTCTCGGGAAAGTAGCGGTAAAACACATTGGCCTGCCCCATCATGGGACCGACCCCGGCCATCTGGAACATCAACCACTGCAACACCACAGAACGTCCCTTGGGATCTTGCGGCATGAGCCGGCCGGTTTTTTCGGCCAGATAAACTAAAATCGCCCCCGACTCGAACACAACGAAGTTGTCATTGTCGCGATCTACAATGGTCGGAATGCGACCGTTCGGATTGAGCCGCAAGTATTCGGGTCGCTTTTGCTCCCCCGCGAGTAAGTTGACCACTCGCACCTCGTACGGAAGCCCGAGCTCTTCGAGAGCAATGGAAATCTTCCAGCCGTTAGGGGTGGGGGCCGTGTATAATTCGATCATGAAGGGTGTCCTCCTGCATCCCAGGTGTGCCCCCGTGCCCGGCAATGGTCAACCCGACCCCCCTGGGGAGCCCGGCCCCGACTTGGCGAGGCGCTCGCGTAGCCGGCGCCCGCGCGCGGGCGCCGGCCACGATCAGTAGTTCAAACTGCGCTTGCGAGCGCGCAAGTTGCGACGGCTGCCTTTGCTTTTGAAGTTGCGCGGCTCGTCGCGATACGGTTGCGAGCCGCCGGCTTCCGCAGCCCAACCCACTGTGGGGGCGCTGGGCCGCGGGCGCGGCGCACCGTACGGCCGTTGCGGGCGATCTTCCGCGAGGTTCACCCGCAGCTTCCGGCCATCCAACTCTTGGCCGTCGAACTGCCGAATGGCTTGCTGCGCTTCCTCCCCGGTGGCGAACTCCACGAAGCCAAATCCGCGGGGACGGCCGGTTTCGCGATCGGTGGGAACATACACGCTGCGAACTTCGCCTACCCGAGAAAACACTCGCGATAACTCTTCCTGGCTCGTGCGGAAATTCAAATTGCCGACAAATACTTTGGTGGAAATGGTGTGACTCCTTCTCTTCGAGCTGACTTACCGTTCCTTCTTCTTCCGTAAACAAGCCAGCCCGATGCCGGTGCCACGAGAACAAGAAACAACGATGGCCCGTGGTTAGCACCACCAAGCCTGGCGTGTCTAGC
Source organism: Candidatus Binatia bacterium (assembly GCA_026004215.1). Classification (GTDB taxonomy): domain Bacteria; phylum Desulfobacterota; class Binatia; order HRBIN30; family HRBIN30; genus HRBIN30. Next base: position 18,463 of record BPIR01000004.1, on the reverse strand, counting down.
CTACCCAGCTTTTTTTCTTGTTTCCCGGCAGCCACATGGCTCGCCGTCCCATCTATGAGGCCCCGCGCCCCACGGTTGTGCCACACGGATCGGCTTGCGATGGAAGTAGCCCTGCAGCTTGTTGCAACGCTTCGCGGGCGCGCTGGTGGTCTCCGCGCTCCTCTGCAAGCTCCGCCAGCGCGCACCACGCTTCCCACTCGCTGGGCTGATCCCTCACGATACCTCGGTATCCTTGTTCGGCTTCCGCGGTCTGCCGGCGCAGCCGCAACACCAACAGATCCGCCAACGCCCGCTCCTGTACGGGCAAACGGTTACTCAGCAGCAATGCGTTTTGCCGCGACTGGACGGCTCGCTCTCGATGCCCCTGCCGCGCGGCGACCTCCGCCAGGCGGTAATACGCCAGGGCAAATTGCGGGTCTTCTTCGATGGCCCGATCCAATTCGGTTTCTGCAGCACTCAGCTCACCGCGTTCCAAACGGTCCTCCGCGCGGAAGTACGCGAGCAAGGCGGGCAAGGAGTCCGAAGTGACGGCCGCCACGCGAGCAATGCGGATGCGCTCCGGCTCGACGCGACCCGCTTCGAGCTGCTCAGCGAGCCGATCGACTACGCTTGCCAGTTTTTGCAACGAGTCGTGTACCCGCGCCGTCGCTTCGGGAGATGCGCCGGCAATGGGGTACCACCGCACTTCCGCTTCGAGGCGCCCTTCCGCCACACGTGCTTTCCCCAGAACGAATGCCGTCGCCCCCAGTTCCCGCGCGCGCTCGCGGGCCGCCTCCGGAGTCCACGCATCAGCCGCGGCACCTGGGCGGCGAAGACACTGCGACGGAATGCGGCGCCACGGCCCATTCCCGCTCAGCCGATGGCCCAACAATCGCCCAATTCCCGCGGCCACCTCGCGGCTCGCATCGTCTTCCGCCACTAATGGAAACACGGCGACCAGTCGTACTCCACCCTCGCTCCCGCCGGACTTCGATTGTTCGGTATCTGCCGCTCGCTGCTGCCACCAGACGGCCAGCACCACCGCGCCCAGCAAAACCAGCAAGAGAAGAAAACGTCCCGGTAAAGTACGCATGGCCGCCCCGCCCTCAAACCGTGCCACCGACACGGACCCGCGAGGCCGCGGGTCCGCCGCAAGGCCGAGCGCTTCTCACGCGGCCTTGCAGTGGTGCGCGTGGGGCGTACGCGCGTGCTTCAGCCGCCGTAAAAGACCTTTTCTCCGAGCTCCTTGAGCCACAAAATGGCATCGTCTGGCCGAGCCTCGATCGGTTGCCGAACCCCCGCCGCGACTACCTCGCCCACGACCACCGAATGATCGCCCCGCTCGATGAATTCCACCACGCGCGACTCCACATACGCCGGGCAACGAACCAGCAAGGGCGCACCGGTCACGCCACGCTCGAATGGCTCGCCGGAAATGGCCTCACCTTCCTTCACGGCCGGCTTGAAAAACGTAAACGCCAGCGATTGTTGCCCTTTCCCCAACATATTGAGCGCAAAGGCGCCCGTTTCCTTGACCAGAGCATGCGCGTTGGAGTCCGCCTTGACACCCACGACGACAAGCGGCGGCTCGAATGCAGCCTGAGTCACCCAGTTGACCGTGGCCGCGGCTACGTCGCCCCGCGCGTTTTCGGCGGTGAGGATGTAAAGGCCGTAAGGAATCATTCTCAATGCAGTCTTTTTGGCTGCCGGATCCATTGTCGTGCTCCTCTCCATATTTCTTTGCTCTCGCCTGCGCCCCGCTAGCGGCAGCGCAGAGTGCGTATCAAGCTGGCGAGCGTGCCGGGCGAAGTCAACACGGCCCCAGGTTCCGGAGAGCCGGAACAACGGCACAATCCGCAAGGACGCCTCGTCGAGTCGCCCATGTGATGAGAGCGACAGCGAGTGTTCCCGAAAATTCGGGGAACCACCGGCTAGCCGCCGTCACCCAGATTTGCCTGATATTGCTCGCGGCCTCGTTGCACGCGCAGGTGGCCACGAGCTCGGTTCCCCGCGATTTCCAATGCAACGTCGAGAAAACCCTTCGCAGCTCCGGCAAGACGGACCTCCGCATCGATGCGTGCCACGTCCGACGCACTCAACTGGATTGCCAAGCTGCCGTTCAAAGCCTCGCCGGGCACAACCGACAAATCGACAAAGTCCATACGAAAACGGCCGGCAACGAGGGTGCCATCCACGCTCAGGCGAGCCGAGCCGCCGAACGGTCCGGGGAGCGATTCTTCGATTTGATTGGGCCGCAACGAGACGTCTCGCAGCCACGGAGCCCAGACAGGTTCGGGTACGCTGGCCGCAAAGGGTGCAGGCTGCGCCCTGCGCGCGCCAAGGCGAGCAAAGCCGATGTGCGTGTCTTGGATCGAGGGGCCCAGCACAGCCCCCCAAGCGAGCAAGGTGCCGTCCGGATGCCAGCGCACACCGTCGCGCGTGGCCCAACCCGCGTCACCCTCGTTGCTCAAACGCTGGCCGAAGTACTCGCCACGATCTCCGCCACGATCGAGCAAAAAGGGCTCGTGGGTGGCAAACAGCGGACCGGTAAGCGTGATGTTCGTGATCGGCAACACTGCGGCAAAGTCCACCAGGGGCGGCATGCGCAAGAGCGACAAGAGTCGCAGGACGACGTGAGCACGAGTGGACTCGAATGCCAGCCAGCGGCCATCCGGAGAAAACTCCGCAGTTTCATCCCACTCGGGATGGCGCGTGACCCGCGTCACGCTTCCCGAAAGCAAATCGAGAAGATAGATGTCCACGTTGGCTGCCTCGTCACGGGTTCCAGCAAACACCAGTGTTCGGCCCCCATCGGTAAAGGATTTCGCCTCGTACCACGCGTGCGCCCTCGCCCAGTCCTCGAGACCCGCCCCTGGTGGCACCGGCGGCGGATACAGGTGGCGCAGGTTTTCCACGCGATAGCCATTGGCGTCGCGGACCAAGTCGCCCATGACGATGTGGAAGCCGTCGAGTCGCACCTTGGTCCACACTAACTTGCGCCCGTCCGGGGAAAGCACCGGAAAACGGTCGTGCGTGAGTTCTGCAGTTTTCACGCCGTCAATTCGGAGCAGCCGGTCGGGCTGGCCGAGTTCGAAAACGAAGAAGTTGTCGGTGAAGATCCCAAAGTAATACACGAGCAATCGCTGGCCGTCGGGAAACCAGAGGTGCGCGGCCACCGACCGCGGCACGGCGCACGTGAGGCAACGAAACTCCCCGGTCACCAAAGAGATCATCCCTACGTCGCGCCGCTCCGGATTGTCTCGGTGGGCAAAGGCAAAGGAGAGCGAGCGACCGTCCGGCGTAAACCGCGGCGAACCCCAGCCCAGCACGGGTTGCGGGCGTTCCAAGTACTGGATGGATACCGGCTCGGGCACCGGATCTGCATCGTGACCGCAACCAGCTGCCCACGAGGCTGCAACGCCAACGCCGACCGCCAGCAAAATTCTGCGTGCACCCGGGAACGGATGTGCCCGCATACGGGGCGCGCGCCAGAGCCAGACGACTACGGAGGCCATGATGAAACGCAACGCATAGTCCACCACTTTCGCGAGGGGTTTGGCAAGCGCTCGCTGCCAGTCGATGACGTTTTCTGCGGGCGAAACGCCCGCGCTCGGAGCGCGGGCACCTCTCCTGCAGGCACGCACACGGCCGCGCGCTTCCAGCGACGCCCAGGCAAAGCTTTACCAAGGAACTTTTTGGCCGTAAGGGGACCTCCACGCGTAAGTGCGAAAACGTGGCCCTTGGAAATGGAACCCGCTTACCAAGTCCTTTCGTGGTGGATGGCTTTTGGGGGTTCTCACACGCTGATGAGTCACCCACCCATCCGTGCACGCCTGGTGCGCCGCTTGGGCGAACAAGGGTTTCGCGCCTTCTATTCTATCGTGGCGCTGGCCACTTTCGTGCCTCTCGTGGCGACATTTTTCACCCACCGTGCGGGGAGGGGGATCTGGCTCCCGGCACTGGCGCTCACGCCGGGAGTGTGGTGGGTGACGATGTTGGTGAACTTCTGCGCAATCCTTCTCATCGTGCTCGGTTTTGCCCGGCCCAATCCCATTTCCACGCTCCGCGCTTCGCCAGCCACCGAAGCGAGAGGTGTTTTGCAAATCACCCGTCATCCGGGGTTCATGGGTTTTGCGTTGTTGGGGCTCGGGCACTTGTTTGTGTTGCGCGCGCCGGTGGACTTGGCGTTTTTTGGCGGTCTGTTGGCCTATTCGCTTCTCGGCGCGGCACATCAGGACTGGCGCCGTTTGAAGACCGATCCCGCACTGCGCCCTTTTTACGAAGCGACCTCGTTCTGGCCGTTTGCGGGGTTGTGGTCGGGTCGAACGCGTTTCGTCGCCAGCGAAATTCCCCTTGGTGTGCTCGCCGCTGCGGTGCTCGTGTTCTTTCTACTTTTTGTTCTCCACCACCGTTTGTTCGCGTAAGGCCGGCGGGTGCTCTCGACCTGGCTTAAGGTGAGCCAGCGAGGTGCCCCGCGATTGGGCTCGACCTTCACGATTCCCGCTCGAGCGCGGTGCCGGTGCGATGATCTCCACGAACAGCGGGCGGACTTGTCCCCAGGGGGACTTCCGTCGGCAGCGCCGTGGCTGTCAACGCGAAAGGTTAGGGCGCCCCCCCTCGGCGAGCGCGAAAGAACTCTTGCATCAGGGCGGCACACTCGGCGGCCAGGATCCCACCCTCGACCTTGGTGTGGTGATTGATACGGCGCTCGCCCAGCACATCGAGCACGGTCCCACATGCGCCGGCCTTAAAATCTGGAGCTCCGTAAACCACTCGATCGAGGCGCGCATACGCGATTGCCCCAGCACACATGGCGCACGGCTCCACCGTGACATACATGGTGCAGCCCACTAGCCGGTAATTCCCGAGGCGATGCCCTGCTTTGCGCAACACTTGGATTTCCGCATGCGCCGTGGGGTCGTTCTTGGCCACGGGTTGATTGTACGCGCGCGCAATCACATGGCCGCCATGTACGATGACGGCTCCGACCGGGACCTCGCCGCGCGCGGCCGCCCTGCGGGCGCACGCTAAAGCCTGCCGCATGAAAAGTTCGTCGGCCGCTGTTGGCTCGCGGTTGCTCTTCCTCATCGGACCTTCTCCGCCGCCCAGAACTTCAGTGCTGCAACGCCAACCGGCGTGCGAGCACACTTCGGTTCACTTCCGCCATTGCGCTGGCCAGTGGCTCGTTGAGCTCGTCCTCGATGCTCACGATGCCGATGAGTTGGTTCTCGCCGTCCCGCCGCCCCTCTTTTGGTTGATCCACCCACTGAAACCAATGGGCACCGACCACGAACGGCATGCCAAGGATTTGGTCCATGTACAATCGAAAGGCGGCCGCCTGGGAAGGGCCATCCGGCACCTCCGGCAACACCGGGGGGAACGAACCCTCAGGTCGCGCTCGGCGATAAAACCACTCCGTGATCAAGACGGGCTTGTCTGTGAGCACCCAAAACTGCCGTAAGCGCTCGAAAGGGTCGATGGCGGTAAAACCGAGGGCGGCGAGCCGAGCCTCGATGTTCGCAGGAAGGGACGAACGCGCATAGTCTCTGATGTCGTAATTGTTGGTCGAAAATACATCGGTCGGTGCAGCGAGCGCCCGCACCACCTCGTGCGCAAACGGTCCGACCACGATGCGCGGCCCCAGGTTGAGCACCGCCGCGCCGAGCTCCTCCAACACGTGGTCTCCTAGCTCGGCCACGCGCGCCGCAACGGCCGCTTCGAACGCCACTCGGTCTTTCCGCCGCTCTTCCGGCTCGTCGAGGTAACAGAGATCGTCTTCGTAGCCGAACGACGCCGGGCACTGCCCCAAAAACGTGAGATTTTGGATCGCCGAAAAATCGTCCAGAGCCACACCCCAAACGCGGTTGAAGGCGCCGACATCTCCTGCATACCGCTCGCGGAAAAATTCCTCCACCGCCATCTTGCCCGGGCTTCCCGGAGCCTCGGCTAAGTACACATCGAGATGTCCTCCTCCGGCGAGCACGGAAGGCAAGTAAGGCACCTCGTTTTCTACGTAAACCCCGATGCACCACGGGTCGCGCGCGCAGCGTTCCACGAGGCTTCCCGCTCCCGCTGCCGAGCGCGCTCGTTCGAGCGCATCGGCGACAAACACGTCGCGCCGTGGCCGCAGCGATGGCGGGCCACCCCTGACGACTGGCAGCGTGTTGTAGAAATCCACGTTGACAGCGTAAGGGAAACGCCCGGCAAACAAATCGAGGTCTTCGCTGCCCATCCATCCGCCGAGGACCCGAATGCCGAGCGCACAGAGGCGCTGCGTCGTGTTGTCTGCCCAAGCTTGCACCGACCCGTAGCGGCGCAGGATGTGTTCGCGATACGGCGACCAATCCGTTCCGCGCACGTAATCGCCGACCGGATCCACCCCCGTGACCCCCGCGGAGAACAACACATGGCCTTCTGGCGTCACGAACCACCAAACCCCTCGGACCTGCTCGACCCGAAAGCGGCCGGTGGCGTGCAAGCGAATCCCCTTCCAGCCGCCAAATCGGTCGAAACCGTAACCGGCAAACGGGGGCGACGCACACACATCGTCGGACACCCGCAAATGCGCCTCGGGTGCGGGCTGCGCAGGCGGCTCACCGTCGCTCCCGCAACCAGCGGCGATTATCGAGACCGCAAGCCAGGCCATACCGACTAAGCTGAGACGGCGCATGCTTTTGCACCACGGGCGAGATGTTGCGTGCTTGTTCCGGCCCCACCGAGGAGCTCGGCTGTCCCCAGCGCTGCACAGTAGCCCGAGCGCGGAAAAAACAGCCGCAGGCCGGTCGCTCATTGCGGCAGAAAAGCAATCAACAGCGCAACGGGCGCTTTGGAGCTCACGCGCCTGCACTGGCCACGAGCGGCAAGCTCTCGGCCGAGGCCGATGCTGCGGCTTCGGCCAGCGACACGATGCGATAGTCCGCCGGGTGCAATCGCCGCGTCTTCCACCAATACCAAAGCGTCGAGTATGGCCAGTTGTTCGTAATGCGCCCGGCCTCGTCTTTGTACCAACTGTGATCCACCTGCGCCCATGCGGTGCGTTGCAATGCAGCTTGGATTTCGCGGTTGAAGGCCTCGAACACATCCTGGCGCACATCCAGGTACGCCGCACCCTGTTCGAGCACGCGCAGGGCTTGCAGGATGTATTCGAACTGGCACTCGAGCATGAACAAGATGGAGTTGTGGCCCAGGTTGGTGTTCGGACCGTACAGCATAAAGAAGTTCGGGTACCCGGGGACGGTGATGCCGTAGTAAGCCCGCGCACCCTCGGCCCAGTCCGTCTGCAGCGCGCGACCTTGCAATCCTTCGATGCGAAGACCGGCAAGAAACGGATTGGTGCGGAAGCCAGTGGCAAAAATCACTGCGTCCACCGGAAGCTGCTCGCCCTTGCGGGTCACCACCGCGTTTTCCGTGAACGACGCGATTCCATCGGTCACGACTCGCACATGCGGCAAGTTCAGCGACTGGTAGTAATCGTCGGAAATCAAAATGCGCTTGGCGCCCACTGGGTAATCCGGCACCAGGATGCGCCGCAGCTCCGGATCGCGAACGGTTTCTTCCAGGTATCTGAGAGCGATGCGCCGGTAGTAGCGCATGGCCCATGGCTTCTGTTGAATCACCGGCAGAAGGAACAACTCCAGAACGGCCCACAGTCGCGCGCGATATAGCTTCGCGAGCCCGGGAATGTGCGCAAATGCCCATTGCTCCCATTTGCGGTAGGGGCGATCGCCGCGCGGAATCATCCAGTTGGGAGTACGCTGGAAGATGTAGAGCTGTTCGGTCAGCGGAGCGATTTGGGGAATGAACTGAATGGCGCTGGCCGCGTTGCCAACCACGGCCACACGCTTACCGCGGAAGTCGAAGTCGTGATTCCAGCGGGCGGAATGGAACTGCACTCCGCGGAACCGCTCGCGCCCTTCGATGGCCGGAATGTAAGGATGATGAAGCTGGCCGATTCCAACGACCAGAGCATCGGCTTCCAGGGTTTCCCCGTGGCGGGTAAACACATGCCACCTGCCCCTGCTCGCATCGAAGCGAGCACCCGTAAACTCGACCCCAAAACGCATGTGGGGCAGGATTCCAAAGGAGTGGGCAATGTCCTCCATGTAAGCCTGAATCTCGGCCTGCGGCGCCCACTTGCGGCTCCAGTCCGTCTTTTGCGCAAAAGAAAAACAATAGGACATCGAAGGCACATCACAGGCCGCGCCCGGGTAGGTGTTGTCACGCCATGTTCCGCCGAGAGAGCGTTCCTTCTCGAGAATGGTGAAATCCGTCCAGCCCGACTGCCGCAATCGGATGCCCAGTCCGACGCCGCCAAAGCCACCGCCGACAATGATCGTGCGCAAATGTCGAGGACCCGCCATGGAAGCTCCCTTCCTTGCAATATCTGCTCCGGTAGCAGTGCTCATGCAAGGGAGACAGAGAGCCGAGGCTTTCTGCACCGAGATCGAGAAGGATCGCGGGTTACCTTTCCTATTTTCGCGACCCGCCTCCCTGTCGTGCTAGCACCGTTGTCCGGGTGCACGCCTAGCCGTCGGTGGCAGTGGGAATGTAGACGCAGTTGTATCCGAGGCGGAGACTAGCCTTGAGATGCTTCGCCAACTGGGGCTGCGCCACTTCGATGGCGGCCAAAGCCCGGCGCACGGCTTTGTGCACGGCCACCCGCGCGCGCTCGGCGTCACTGGCTGGTCCCCGGCGGATCGCTTCCATGTATCGCAGGAGCTGCTCGCGTTCTTGTTGAAGCCTATTCACTCGCCCCAGATCTTGGTTGCGCTCCGCTTCCGCGATCTCCTCGTCCAGTACCTGCCAGTGCTCCCGCAAGGTCCGCAGGTCCCTGGCTCCTTCCTTGCCTTCACGGCCCACCACTCGGAAACCCGGGCCGGCGGCCAGATCCAAGCAGTGCCATGGCTGGCGCGGGGCGGCCACCAGCTTGGCCAAGTATTCCAGCCCCAAGCGATGCCGCAGCCGCACTTCTTGCTCGCCAAAGGCGACCACCCAGTATTCCCCTTCGCGGCGAAACCGCGCGGGCGGGCCGCTGTGTGGCGTGTGCGCACTCGTGCCGTTCGGCAACGCCGCCCGCGAGCCGGCGACACTTTCCACCTCCGCGGCGAGTTCCCAGAGCTCCTCCGCTACGCGCCGAAGCTGATTTGCCACCCGCTCGAGAGGCGCCAGCGGCACAGGCTCGTGGCTCGCCTGCACACGTGCCGCCGCGCTCCCGGCAATCCTTTTCGGCACTCGCGCGCTGCGCCCCCGAGTCATCCCTCACCCATCGCATCCCGACAGCAAGTCGCCCACGGCGCGCACGAGCTCCTCCACGGTCACCGCTCCGTCGCCGGATTGATCGGCGGCCAAACATCGCAGTGGCTCCATGGCGCCCAGAGCAATGTTGACCGCTCGCACGACTTCATCCACGGACACCCGACCGTCGGCATCGCAGTCGGCGGCACACGCATCGACGGCCGGGCAAGGCCCCGCTTCCCAGACCAGCAACCGCCCTGTGGTGTATCGAAACTCGTGGCGGAACACTTGCTGGGAAAGGTCCTCGGTCCAGCCGGTCACGATTGCAGGATCATAGCCTGCAAGGGTCATAACCCAACCGGCCTGAGCGGCCGTTACCAATGCAGGGGCCGGTCCGCCCGTAACAATGCTAGCGAGCACGCGATCCTCGGGGATCGCCATGAGCGCGATGCCCGAACCATCGCGGGTCGCGTAGCTGATATAGAGCGCGGATCCATCCTCGCGGGGCTGCATCACTCTGGCCTCGCCCGGGAGGTCCAAAACGCGGGCGACTTCGAACCTATCCAAGTCGAGCACGACGAGGGTTCGATCCCCGCTCGGCAAAGCGGTGTCGTAGCGGGCGAAATAGCCGAGTCTTCGCCCCGGTGGCTTAACGAAGGTCCGAGGATCGTAACCTGTCGGGAAAGGCATCGTTCGCTGAGTCCGCCCCGTGTCCACGTTCACTTCGGCAACTGCCAGACCTTCGCTGTCTTCAGGGAAGTACACTACGAACAATGCACTACCGCCGTCATCGAACGCCATGGAAACGGGTTGGCCGTTGACGAAAAGCTGCCCCTGAAGCCTCCCAGCCGCTGGGCTGTACAGATGGACGACCTCGCTGTCGTTCGCAGCCAAAAGGTCACGCCCGGCATGGTAACTCCACCGAAGTGCCCGAAACGGCAAGGTCTGCGTTCGCCTCCCCGATTGCGGATCGAAAACAAATGCAGTGGTCGGGAAAACTTGCTCGCTACTCGCTGGCGGGATAGCGAGCAATCGTTCTCCGAGGGGCCGAAATATCTGCGACACCCCACAGTACAGTTGCCGATTCGCCCCCGCAACGATGCACTCGGAAACCGCAAAGTCCCACGCGGGTACGACTGCGCTCCGATAGCGCACGCGCCCCTCGGGTAACTCGATCGCCGTGAGGGTTCCGCCGGCTCCGGCGAAGGTACAAACAGACGCCGGCGCCCGGACCGCGAGAAGCGCGCCGGTTGACGGCAGTGCCGCAAGGAAGATCGCAAATGGGCCCACAAAGTTCCGAGCGAATCGGCCGAGACCCACGCTTGCTGTGTCCATACTCGACCCTCCCTGGTGACTCAGAACGCGACGCAGACAACGCCGTGAGGCGAAAGGAGAGGCTTTTACACTACGCCACTTGCTCCGACTGCACAATTATGAATTCGCACATGGACCGAAGTCACGAGCTCGTCGATCGTGACTTGGCCGGCACCGGTAGCGTCGAACCGGTGGCAGATGCCCCCGCAAAGGCACTCCAATCCGGTGCCTCAGCCTACGGTGGTTGCACCGCTTTCGTGGAAACCCGGACCTTGTCGCCGCCTGACGAGCCAACGCCAAGCCCTAGCGCAAAAGCGGATAGTACACTTGGCGATCGCCAACGCTGCGGACGCCGTCCAGGGTCAAAAGCCGTGACAGTGCATCGAAGTCGTAAAGCTGAAGCACGAGCGAAGGCAACAGCCGGTTGCGTTGAATTACGGCCACCGAACGCGGGTCGAGTGCGCTCAGCACCTGTTCTCGCAAGGCGGCCAGTGTTTGGTTGTAAGCGGCCTCGGCATCTTCGCTGTCCCACTCGTAGAGCGCCAGGTTACGCGAGCGAGCACGAGCGGCACGCACGGCTGGGTAGTCGTCGAGACCCACCACCACGGTGGCGGGTTGGCCGCGGGCCAGCAAGGCGCTGGCGCGCGGGGGCGCCGCCTTCTCGCGCTTCGCTCTCACGGTTCGCAGCTCCCACGCAAACAGCGAACCGTCCGCAACCGTGAACTCTCCCGCAACCCCAGCCGCACCCCAACTGCCCCGCAACCGCCCGGCGCGCACGGCTCCGCCGGAACGAAACAACGACCCCTGCCGCAACCCACTGGCCGACCACACCGCCAGCACGTTCGCCGCCGGCAGTGCCTCCAGCCCCGCGAAGCGCACCTGCCCACTCACGCTGCCGTTTTCCGCCACCACCAGTTCGCCCGCCCACGTGCCCTCCTTGCCTTGCCCGTACCAGCGCCCCTCCACGTACACTTCCGTCGCTTGCGCCAGTGCCCCTCCTCGAAGAAGCACAACAGCCATGAACAGCAGCATCGCCCCGATCCAGGTGTGCCGGCTCCCCACGAACGCGCGCTGGCAACGCCCGGCACGCAAGCCACGATACAGCACAACCGCAAGCAACATCGCCAACCACCAAGCCGCGGATCCTCTTTCCGGCATCACCGCGCACCCTCCTCCCCCAGGAGGCTGCAATACTTGCACGGCTCCATCCGTGCCGGTGGTACTCAGTGCCCGCCCCCGGCGCGCACTGCTCTCCGGATCCACGTTTTGCACCGGGTACGTCCCCGGCACCGCCGCCGTGGAAATACCGACTTTGCAAGAGAAAAGCGGCCCTGCCGGCAAATTCGGCAACGTGCCACTGAGGTCAACGAACAGCGCGGTCACCGCATCGCATTCGTCTTCTTCGTAAACGCAGCCCACCGGCCAAAATGCAAACCGCCCCGGCGTGGCCACCCCTGCCGCAGGCGTACAATCCGGCTCCCCGTCGCTTCGCCTCTGTACCTTGACGCTGCGCGGGTCGGGGAAAAACAGCGTATGCCCCACGGAGGATGGAGCCTCGCCTTCGATGGCCAGAGTCACCGGCAAATCCACGACCCAACCGGCATATCCCGACGCCTGCCCCACCTCCACGCGCACCGCCGCCACGACAGGGGCCGGCAGCAAACTCAGCCACACCGCCATCCCCAATGCCGTGCTCGTAACGCATCCCACAGCGCGCAGCCGACATGCCTTGCCGCCGTGCGAGTGAAGAATCCGCTCGGGTCCAGAGGACTCGGAGGGCCGAAAATCCGTCATGGTCTTATCCTCCCTCATCCCGGTATGCGTGACACAGGCGGGAACATCTGGGACGCCCGGGGTTCGAGCAATTGGGGGGGCGCAGCGTGCCCACCCGGCAGCTCCCGCGCGGATGGACGTGCCGTCGCTGCCAGCCACCGTTTCGGCACTCGCGCGCTGCGCCCCCGAGTCATCCCTCACCCATCGCATCCCGACAGCAAGTCGCCCACGGCGCGCACGAGCTCGTCCACGGTCACGGCTCCGTCGCCCGTTTGATCGGCGGCCAAACATCGCAGCGGGTTCATCGTCCCCAAGGCAACGTTGACTGCATGCACGATTTCGTCAATGGACACGGAGCCGTCCGCGTTGCAGTCGGCGAAGCAGGGCTTCAACTCCGGGCAACTCCCTGCTACCAACTGCGGGCCTGTCCCGAGATGCGCGAGCTCTTTCATGGTAGGCTCGCCAAGAAAGTCAGGGTTCCAAAGCGCCAGCACCCTGCGACCTGGACTGGACCCCGAAGCCACCGCGACTAGCCAGTCATCGCCAGGACTCATCGCTAACGGAAATATAAGATCGAGGCCGGTCGGCACGATTCTCTCTACTCGGTCTTCAGGCACCGCAACAATCGCTATGTCCATATTGCGCCCGTCCCCGGGGCCGTGAGCGATAAACATGCGGCGGCCGTCGCTGGTCGTTGCCGCCGCAACCGGCGCTGTTAGAAAGCCAGGTAATTCCAGGCGACCTGCAATCGTCAGTGCGTCGAGGTCCACCACCAAGAGACCACGCTGGCTAGCACCCGGACCATAATGCGAGGAAGCGCCAAAGTACGCTCTCGCCAATCCGGCGGGCTTGATGAGCGTGTAGGGCTCGCGGTCTTCCACTAGCTGCAGCATACCCACAGTGCGACTGGAATCCACATCGAGAACCGAGAGGGCTGTGGGATTTAGGGTCGGAAACAAGCTAAACGCCCAGTGCGTTGCATATAATATCGAGCCATCGTCGGAAAATTGTAAAGCTTGGACGGCGATTGGTACCTCAAAACGAGCGTGGGTGCCCTGCACCACCGGGTCGTAAACCTCGATCGTGCTCTTTTCCGCTGCCGCTAAAAGTTTACGAGCTGGGGAGTACGCCCAGACGCGCGCGTTGAACGGCAAGGTGCGCGTGACCCTCCCCTGCCTCAAGTCGACGACAACGGCTTTGAGCCGCTCTTCTTCTGCTTCCGGCGCAGCCTCGTCACCGGCGCCACCGGCAGAGGTTTCGAAGTCAAGCCGATGGTCCAATCCCACAAATGCATAGCCGCCCTCTGGAGGAACCAGAAAGCCGGCAAGCACAACCCGTTCGCAGCCGAATACTGGAATGCGGTAGCGTACGCGCAGCTCGGGAAACTGGACTGCGGTTAGAACACAGCCACTCGCATGAGCAAAGTAACCGCACGCCACAGATGCGCGAGCAGACTCCTGGAAGCCAAGCAGCCCCGAGAGCAGCAACAGGAGCCCACAGGCTCCACGCGTGAACGGCTTTCTACGTCTTCTTGAGCCGGTCATTGGGATGTCTCTCCCTCAGGCTCGGGGGTGACGCGCCTCTCAGACACTTCGACTTGGTAAAAACCATACCTCAGGTAGCTGGCAGAGAGAAAGGGGTTTATGCGTAGCCGCTCGGCCCAACGGTACATCCGTACAGTGATACGTTGACTGCAGCCACGAGTTCGTCAATTGTCACTTGCCCATCCTGCCGGGCGTCGAAGAGCGGGCACTGTGCGATGCCTACCTCGCCCAGTGCGATCGCCACGCCTAGTTCGATGTCGGTTGTGCCCACGCGCCCGTTGGCGTTGCAATCTCCCGTCGAGTTCGGGAGCGTTGCCGCCGCGGCACCCAAGTCGATCCGGGGGAACGCTCTGTTTATGTTAGGGCGAGCGTCGAAAACCGGCGTGCCCGTTTTGATGAGTCTCGCAGTGATGCACTCGGTGTCATCAGGCGCAAAAGGGCCTTCACCGCGGAGTGCGGCAATCGCTCCCGCGACATGTGGCGCTGCAAGGGAGGTCCCCGCTGCTGGCGCTCGATCCGCGAACCGAATCAACGCACCGGGCGCTAGGACGAGAGGCAACGACCACCCATTCGAGAAGCAGGCGATCGAATCCACCCAGGGATTGACGTCGGAGCAGGTATTCCACCAGTCCATCCTCCCGGTAAATGATTCATCGTAAGTCGCGCCTACGCGGATCACCCCTCGCATACAGCTCGGGATATCCACCCAGTTCGTACGCCCGCCGTTTCCTGTGGCTGCAACGATGGCCACATCGAGGTAGAGCAACGAAAAAATTTCCGATTGCAGCTCGATGTCCGAGCAGTATGCGGGCGGCGCATTGGGAAGAAAGACGTTTGGAACTGCACCCAGACTCATGTTCAACACTCGAATGTTGTGAACGCCGCGGACCTCTAGATCCACGAACCAGTCCAAAGCAGCCGCAATGTTTGGACGGGTGATGGCCGGATCGCCACTGGCCGCCGCGACTTCGTCCCATACGTCAGAAACGCAAAGCCCCGCGTCCGGAGCGACGCTGGAAGCGACGCCGCTGACCGTAGTTCCGTGAAGGGTCGGCTCGTCGCAGCCGACCCCGAATATCCGTTCGCGTGTGTCACAGCACACCTGATGACACAGCCAGGTGCGCCGACCCCGTCGAGGCAACCTTCTCCAAAAACAAGCCGCCCCGATGCGTCGCGCAACAGGTGATCGACCCCTGTATCTATGACGCCGATAGCCACACCCCGCCCGTTCAAGCCTAGGCGGGACGCTGAAGGTTGACCAATGAGGGGCAAGCTCTCCCCCAATGCCACCCGATACATACGCTCATCATCGACGACACGCACGTGCTTAGCCGCAAGCAAATGAGCCAGCCCTTCGCGGGTATTTACCCGGACAGTGACCGAGGTACTCCACGGCAAGTCCTCGACGACGGGTAAATCTGGATGTTGCCTAGCATATGCGACGAATGCTGCGCGGATCTCTGCGAGCTTTCCGTAGAAGGCCTCTACCGCTGCGCGGTTATCCCACCGGCGATGCACCAACGCATTCGTCCGTGCGCGACCCTCACGAAGCGCAGGATAGATGTCGAGACCCACCACCACGGTGGCGGGTTGGCCGCGGGCCAGCAAGGCGCTGGCGCGCGGGGGCGCCGCCTTCTCGCGCTTCGCTCTCACGGTTCGCAGCTCCCACGCAAACAGCGAACCGTCCGCAACCGTGAACTCTCCCGCAACCCCAGCCGCTCCCCAACTGCCCCGCAACCGCCCGGCGCGCACGGCTCCGCCGGAACGAAACAACGACCCCTGCCGCAACCCACCGGCCGACCACACCGCCAGCACGTTCGCCGCCGGCAGTGCCTCCAGCCCCGCAAAGCGCACCTGCCCACTCACGCTGCCGTTTTCCGCCACCACCAGTTCGCCCGCCCACGTGCCCTCTTTGCCTTGCCCGTACCAGCGCCCCTCCACGTACACTTCCGTCGCTTGCGCCAGTGCCCCTCCTCGAAGAAGCACAACAGCCATGAACAGCAGCATCGCCCCGATCCAGGTGTGCCGGCTCCCCACGAACGCGCGCTGGCAACGCCCGGCACGCAAGCCACGATACAGCACAACCGCAAGCAACATCGCCAACCACCAAGCCGCGGATCCTCTTTCCGGCATCACCGCGCACCCTCCTCCCCCAGGAGGCTGCAATACTTGCACGGCTCCATCCGTGCCGGTGGTACTCAGTGCCCGCCCCCGGCGCGCACTGCTCTCCGGATCCACGTTTTGCACCGGGTACGTCCCCGGCACCGCCGCCGTGGAAATACCGACTTTGCAAGAGAAAAGCGGCCCTGCCGGCAAATTCGGCAACGTGCCACTGAGGTCAACGAACAGCGCGGTCACCGCATCGCATTCGTCTTCTTCGTAAACGCAGCCCACCGGCCAAAATGCAAACCGCCCCGGCGTGGCCACCCCTGCCGCAGGCGTACAATCCGGCTCCCCGTCGCTTCGCCTCTGTACCTTCACGCTGCGCGGGTCGGGGAAAAACAGTGTATGCCCCACGGAGGATGGAGCCTCGCCTTCGATGGCCAGAGTCACCGGCAAATCCACAACCCAACCGGGGTATCCCGACGCCTGCCCCACCTCCAGGCGCACCGCCGCCAACACAGGGGCCGGCAGCAAACCCAGCCACACCGCCATCCCCAATACCGTGCTCGTAACGCATCCCACAGCGCGCAGCCGACATCCCTTGCCGCCGTGCGAGTGAAGAATCCGCTCGGGTCCAGAGGACTCGGAGGGCCGAAAATCCGTCATGGTCTTATCCTCCCTCACCCCGGTATGCGTGACACAGGCGGGAACATCTGGGACGCGCCGGGGTTCGAGCCAATTGGGGGGACGCAGCGTGCCCGCGCCGCAGGTCCCGCGCCGATGGATGCATGCGACGTCGCTGCCAGCCACCGCTCTTCCTGCCGCGCGATGCGCCGGCTCTCGTGCCGGTCGCGCAACGGTGGGACGGAGCCCCTGTGCCTACGGCGCAAAAACCGCCGCTCAGGCCAGTGGATCCAGGCAAACTCACTCCGCCAGACCGACAGCGCGGCGCAGGATGGTCGACTTGCTTTGCGCCGCGCGGGAGGCCAAGCGCACCAACGCGGTGGCATTGAAGGAGTATCTGGAGAGCACGCTGTGACGGAACGGCCCGGCGCTGTTGCACGAGATTATGCTCCCTTCCACGCGGGTTACGTCTGGGCGGCTCTGGGTCTCGCGCTTTTCCCCGGCTTTGCCCTGGGAGCTCATCTGGCGTCGGTGCTCGCTTTCGGTTTCCCCATACGCGAGGGGTTTGTGAGTTTCGTGCAGACGCACGGCCACGTACAGTTGGTCGGGTGGGCGGGGCTATTCATCCTGGGAATCAGCCTGCATTTCATCCCGCGATTGGCGGGCGCGCCGTTGGGGCGGCCTCAATGGATTCCGCGCATTCTGGCCGCGGTAGCGGGCGGCCTGATGCTGAGGAGCATCGCCCACCCGATGCTGCCCTATGCCTCCGGC
Organism: Candidatus Binatia bacterium; assembly: GCA_026004215.1. GTDB lineage: Bacteria > Desulfobacterota > Binatia > HRBIN30 > HRBIN30 > HRBIN30. The sequence continues at coordinate 1,121 of BPIR01000004.1, read as the reverse complement.
TGGGCTCGTGGCTTGCTGGGCATCTTGGTTGCGGCGTCGGCGCTGAGCGAGGCCGTCGGAATCGCCGCTTCCGTGCTCCTGGTGGTGGAAACGATGCACCGGGCACGGCGCGCGGGCGAGCGCCCGGCACTGCACATCGTCCAGCCGTTTTTCGGGATGATGACCGCCGGATGGGCGATTTACGCGGCTTTGGACCTGCTGCTGGCGATCCGAATGGCCGCTTCCGGAAGCACGGTCCTCGATCCTGCGTGGAACCGATTTGCAATCGCAGCTTTCATCAGTTTGGTGTTGCTTCCCGTAGCTTTCGGCTTTTCGGTGCGACTGTTGCCGCTGTACCTTAGGTTACCCAAGCCGGACTGGCCCGTTCGCGCCACGGCTCAAGCTTATCTCGCTGCGGTCGCACTGGAGCTCGGCCCGCCTCTCGCGTCGCTGGTCAAAGCCGGAAACTACTTGCCCTCCGTTTGGTCGTCTTTGGGCGAGGCGTTCAAGGGAGTGGTGGTTCTCTGGTTCGTGTGGAACCTGGGTCTCCGCAACCGGCGGCGGCTGCCGTGGACCGTGCAGCGGACACTCGATCCTGGTCCCGACCGGCGTCCCACTGGCGAGGGGCTGCCCGATTATGGCGAATTCGGGAGGTTCGAGCGGTTGATCTACTCCGCGTATCTCTGGCTGGTGACCGGTGCGGTTCTGGATGCCGGCAGCGGGGTTTCTTTCATGGCCGGCCATGGGGGAGCGATCAGCGGCGACGCCGTGCGCCATTTGTACCTTCTCGGCTTCGTCACGCATCTCATACTCGGCATGTCGGTGCGGATGATTCCGGGGTTCGTTCAAAAAAGGAGAGTGGCCAGTCCGGCCCTAGTGGACGCCACGTTCTGGCTGGGCAATGCGGCCTTGGTTTGCCGAGTGATGCCGCTGCTGCTCCCCGCGTCGATGGTTCTGGCGGTGCCGGGTCTGGCTGATACCCTCGGGGCGATGTTCGGGGTTTCCGGCATTCTCGGGATGTTCGCGGTGGGGTGTTTGGCAGTGAATCTCTGGAAGACGATCCGCCAGCCCGACACACCTCCCCGCAATCCCTCGTCGCATTGACCATGGGGCTGGCTTCGCGGAGTCAGGCCGTGCCAGAA